>JBEBXO010000008.1:0-52996 GCA_040391585.1 Paenimyroides ummariense
AAGTAGTCTTAAGTCAGCATCTGTGGTAAAATATGATAATATTAAACTTACGGCATTGGAAACGTTACCGTCGTATATATTAAGCACCAACGAACAATTAGCAAGAAAATTTAATATGTACCCCAACCCGGCAACAAATGTTGTTAACATAACCAACGCCGAAAATATGCAGGTGCAACAGGTTGTAATTTATGATATTAACGGTAAACAGTTAAGTACACAAAGTTTTAATGGTGACACCCAAATACAGTTAAACATAGAAAATTTAGCTAGCGGTAGTTATATGCTGCATTTACAAACCAATGAAGGTACAGCAGTTAAAAAGCTGGTGAAGAAATAATACTATAAAATTTAAAACTCCCTAATTTTAGGGAGTTTTTTGTATGGTATCTGTAAACTTCTCAAAAAGCTGTTTGGTTTTTTCTTCAATTTCTTGATACGTCAGTCGTTCTTTGGTTTGGTAAAAAAACATCATAACATAAGGTTCTTTTAAATTGTTTAGCAACAATTCTTTATTTAAACGGTAACATTCACGTAGAACCCGCTTAAAATAATTACGGTCAACCGCTTTTTTAAAATAGCGTTTAGAAACCGAAACACCCATTTGCAGCGGCACCTCTAAATCTTTCACCGGTAGGTAAACCAGTCGCAACGGATATTTGGTAACCGTACGTCCTTCCGAAAAAAGTAAATCAATATACTTTTTCTTTTTCAATTTTTCGGTTTTAGGATATGTACGATTCATAAATAAGTCTATGTGGCAAAAATACTGTTTTAATACAATTAATTTACCACAGATTCACAGATTTTTGTCAAATGCGAATCTATGTGATCTTTTGTTCATATTAGTTAGAAAGGAAACTATGCGGTGAAAAAGAAAATTTATTCCTATTTTTACTCATTCATAAAAAAAACAGAACAACAATGAAACTTCATGCCATTGAAGCAGGTAATTTTAAGTTAGACGGCGGTGCCATGTTCGGCGTGGTGCCAAAAGTGTTATGGAATAAAACCAACCCTGCCGATGCCAATAACCAGATTGATCTTGCCGCACGCTGCTTGTTAATTGAAGACGGTAACCGGTTGATTTTGATTGATACCGGTATGGGCAACAAACAGAGCGATAAGTTTTTTGGCTTTTACAATATGTGGGGCGATTTTGATTTGGAACGATCTTTAAAAGAAAAAGGTTTTAGCAAAGACGATATCACCGATGTATTTTTAACCCATCTGCATTTTGATCATTGTGGTGGTGCCGTTTCGTGGAACGACTCTCGCACTGGTTACGAACCTACCTTTAAAAATGCAACGTATTGGAGCAACGAAAACCATTGGGATTGGGCTACAAAACCAAATCCGCGTGAAAAGGCATCGTTTTTATCAGAAAATATTTTGCCGTTGCAAGAAAGCGGTCAGTTGAAATTTGTACATCCAAATTCAAATTCAAACGAAATAATATCAGATCTTAACTTTGGTGTTTTGTTTGTAGATGGTCATACCGAAAAACAAATGATTCCACATATAAAATATCAAGACAAAACCATTGTTTTTTGTGCCGATCTGCTGCCAACTGCAGGTCATATTCCTTTGCCGTATGTAATGGGATACGATACCCGACCTTTATTAACCTTGGGCGAAAAAGAGCAGTTTTTAAAGAATGCGGCAGCAAATAATTATTATTTGTATTTAGAACACGATGCACACAACCCAATAATTACGTTGCAAGAAACCGAAAAAGGCATCCGTTTAAAAGAAGTTTTCGGCATTAACGATATTTTATGATACTGCGTTGTAACATATCTGTTTTTTTAATACCAATTAATTAGAATAAAATTAAAGATCATATCAAAATGAAAATCAACAAATCTATTTACTTATCAGCGTTGGTAGCATTGGCACTAACCAGCTGTAAAACGGCACAAACGTCTTATTTACAAGATTTAAGTGCATTAAAACCAATTCAAAGTGCAGACCATTTACCAACAAGAAAATCGGCTTTGGCTGAAAGTACTTTGCAACGTTGGAGCCATTTAGATGTATTGAAAGATACTGTTCCGGGTATGTCGGTAGATCGTGCTTACGAAGAAATCATTAAAGATAAAGCAGGGAAAAAAGTAATTGTTGCAGTGATTGATTCTGGTATAGAGGTTGATCATGCCGATTTAAAAACACAAATGTGGGTAAATCCTAAAGAAGTTGCCAACAATGGTAAAGACGACGATAAAAATGGTTACGTAGATGATATTCACGGATGGAACTTTTTAGGAGATACAAACGAAGAACAGTTAGAATTAACGCGTATTGTTTCTCGTGGCGACGACGGATCTTCTGAATACAAGCGTGCTGCTAAAGAATTAGAAGAAAAACGTGCAGAATTAGAACCATATAAAGCACGTTTAACCATGTTACAAGATGCACACAAAAAAGTGGCAGAATACTTAAAACAAGAGAGCTTTACTAAAGCAGATTTAGATAAAATTCCGTCTGATGCACCTGCCGAAGTAACAAAAGCTAAAAATATTGGTTATATGTTAACTGCTGGTGGCGGAGCTGCAAGTGATTATTTAAAAGATTTTGAAGGGTACGTTAACGGTCAGTTAGATTATAACTTAAACCCTGATTTTAAAGGACGTAAAACCGGTGACGATATTTTTGATATCAACGATAAAATTTACGGAAACAGCGATGTAATGGGCGATCGTGACCATGCAAAACACGGAACGCACGTTGCGGGTATCATTGCACAAACGCGTCATAACAACATTGGTGGCGATGGTGTAGCATCAAACAACGTAGAAATTATGTCGGTTCGTGCGGTGCCAGATGGCGATGAGTACGATAAAGATATTGCATTAGCTATTCGTTATGCAGCAGATAACGGCGCAAAAGTAATTAACGGTAGTTTTGGTAAATATTTTGCACAAAACAGCCAGTGGGTTATGGATGCTATTAAATATGCCGAAAAGAAAGATGTGTTAATTGTTGTAGCTGCAGGTAACGATGCTTTAGATTTAAATCCTGAAGGCGAAGAAATTAAACGTTACCCTAACGATCGTATAGAAGGTACAAATACAGAAGTTGCCGATAACTTTTTAGTAGTTGGTGCATTAAACCCTTCGTTTGGTGAAAAAATGGTAGCAAACTTTTCTAACTTCGGTAATGTAGATGTAGATGTTTTTGCTCCGGGTGTTAAAATTTATGCAACTACACCTCATGGTAAATACGAATATTTACAAGGAACATCAATGGCATCTCCAAATGCGGCAGGTGTAGCAGCAATGATTCGTTCGTACTATCCTAACTTAAAAGCAGCACAAGTAAAACAAATTATGAAAGATTCGGGTGTTGCAGTTAATCAAGAAGTAATTGTTTCGGGCGATGCGAAAGATAAACGTAATTTTAAAGACATTTCTACTTCTGGAAAATTCGTAAACCTTTACAACGCTTTAATCATGGCAGATAAAGTTTCTAAAGAGAAAAAATAAAGTCATAATTATTTTAGTATTTTAGCTGTTCTCTTTCGGGAACAGCTTTTTCGTTTATTGAATGTAAATTATTTAAATACTCAAATATCAACGTAAAATTTGTCATTGCTGCGCCAGTTCGAGCAAAGCTCTCGTGTCCGTAGGAATCTAAAAAGGGATAATATTTTAAAAAAAGAACTATTATTAATTAGCAACAAAAATTAAAATATGAAAAAGTTTTTACTTTTATTAATTGCGGTATCAACTGCCGGATACGCACAGCATAAAAACCCAAATCCGGGTTATTGGCAGCAGCACGTTGATTATAAAATGGATGTAACAATAGATGTTGAAAAATTTCAGTACACCGGTACACAGGAACTGGTTTATACCAACAATTCTAACGATACTTTAAAAAAGGTTTTTTATCATCTGTATTTTAATGCTTTTCAACCGGGAAGTGAAATGGATGCGCGTTTAACTTCTATTTCCGATCCTGACAAACGCATGGTAAAATCGTTTAAAGGAGCTGATGGTATCGAAAAAAAACAAAGCAAAATAGGCGAATTAAAACCTAACGAAATTGGTTTTTTAAAGGTTGATGAACTAAAACAGAACGGCACGCTTTTAAAAACAAAAGTGGTTGGTACTATTTTAGAAGTTGAACTGGCAAAGCCCTTATTACCAAAAGATAAAGCAACTTTTACCATGAAGTTTAACGGGCAAGTGCCTGTAATGGTGCGTCGTGCAGGTAGAAATTCCGATGAAGGTGTAGCACTTTCTATGACACAGTGGTATCCTAAAATGGCAGAATTCGATTTTGAGGGCTGGCATGCAGATCCGTACATTGGTCGTGAATTTCACGGCGTTTGGGGAAATTTCGATGTAAAGTTAACCTTAGATAAAAATTATACCGTGGGGGCATCGGGTTACCTACAAAATAAAAACGAAATTGGTCACGGTTATGAAGATCAAGGCGTAAAAGTGAACATTCCAAAAAAACAAAAAACGTTAACATGGCATTTTATCGCTCCCAATGTACATGATTTTGCATGGGGTGCCGATCCTGATTTTATTCATGATAAAGTAATGGGGCCAAATAATGTTGAGTTACACTTCTTCTATAAAAACGATAAAGAAATTGTTGACAACTGGAAAAAATTACAGCCCGAAACGGTGAAGTTGTTAGAATTTTTTAATAAAAGCATAGGCGAATATCCGTACAAACAATATTCTGTTATTCAGGGTGGCGATGGCGGTATGGAATACGCCATGTGTACCTTAATTACCGGAAAACGCAGCTTGCCGAGTTTAATTGGTGTAACAGCGCATGAATTTGCACACATGTGGTTTCAGCATTTACTGGCTACCAACGAAAGCAAACATGGGTGGATGGATGAAGGTTTTACATCGTTTATTTCAGATTTTGCCGTAAATCAAATCATGGAAAAGAAAAATCAGGAAGACCAAAATCCGTTTCAAAGCATGTATGCCAATTACAATTATATGGTAAAAAAAGGACATGAACAACCGCTTTCTACGCATGCCGATCGTTTTGACGACAATATGAATTACGGAATTTCGGCTTACACAAAAGGCGCTGTTTTTATCTCGCAATTAGCTTATGTAATAGGGTGGGATAATACCTTTAAAACATTGAAACGTTTTTATTACGATTACCGTTTTTCGCATCCAACACCTAACGATTTTAAACGAACTGCAGAACGTGTTTCGGGTGCGGTTTTAGACTGGTATCTGGTAGATTGGACACAAACAGTAAATACCATAGATTACGGTATTAAAAATGTTGAGGTAAAGAGCAATCAGGCGAATATTACATTAGAAAGAATCGGCAGAATGCCAATGCCTCTTGATGTTGTGGTGGTTTACAGCGACGATTCTACCGAAAGTTTCTATGTGCCTAACACGCTAATGCGTTGGACCAAAGACAACCCATACCCAACTATTTCGCGTACCGTTTTAAACGGCTGGGATTGGGCATTTCCAACCTACGATATTACGTTTGATACCAAAGGGAAAAAAATTAAAACGGTGGTAATAGATCCGTCAGAGTTAATGGCAGATGTAAATAAGGCAAATAATGTAAAAGAAATTTAAATTCATGAAACCGTCTCTTTATTTAGAGGCGGTTTTATAATTTGAATCTTTCAAAAAAAATTAAATATTTAATGTTTGTAGGTTGTTAAACGGATGTGTTTTTTATAAAAAATGAAAAAATATTTAATTTAGAATGAATTCATACAAAATGTTCGGTATATAAATTTAGATTTATTTTTTAAAAAGCAGTAATTTCTGTTAAATTATATGATGATATTTTAATAATTGATTCAAAATAATAGTTTGTTGTTAAATGATTAAAACAAGGTTATCTTTTTGATTTTCATGCAAATAAAAATGATAAATGATTTATTTTTGCCAAAAATTTAACAAGTACAACAATGAAAAATCGTTTAAGCACGTTAGCAATGATTGCCTTTTTTGCAACCACTGCCTCTTATGCACAAAACAAATTAACAGGAGTTGTTTATGATGCAGATAAAAATACAGTTTTATCTGGTGTCGAGGTTCACGTTCGTGGTACTGAAGATGGTTTCATAACAAATGCAGATGGAAGTTTCACTGTGTCAACCGAAATGGTACAAGGACAAGTAGAAATCGCATCAATAGGTTATGTAACAAAAACAGTTAGTTTTGTTTTCAGTTCAGAAAATGAAATAAACTTAGGAACCATCTATTTAAACGAAAGTTCAGAGTCGTTAAATGAAATCGTAGTCATGGCACGTGGTGTAATTGATGTTGCAGATGGTCGTAAAACGCCAATTGCCGTTTCAACCATTAAAAGACAAGAGATTGAAGAAAAAATAGGTGCGCAAGACATCACTTCAACGCTTGTTAATACACCTTCTGTGTATGTTACTTCACAAGCAAGAGGTTTTGGTGAATCTTCTATGAATACACGTGGTTTCGATCAATCAAACACAGCCTTTTTATTAAACGGGCAGCCTATCAACGGTATGGATAACGGTAGCGTTTATTGGTCAAACTGGTCAGGAATGACCGATATTGCAAATGCTGTTCAAATTCAGCGTGGTTTGGGTTCTTCTAAATTAGCAATTTCATCTGTTGGTGGTACCATCAACTTTATTACCAAAGCTACCGAAATGAAAGAAGGCGGTTTCTTTAAAGGAATCGTTGGGAACGATAATTTTTATAAAACTACAGTTGGCTACAATACAGGTTTGTTAGATAACGGTGTTGGCGTATCGGCTATGTTTACGCATTGGCAAGGTGATGGCTATACAGATCAAACAGCAGGTCAGGGTCAAAACTACTTTATTTCTTTTGGTTATAAAGTAAATGAAAAACACAACTTAAACTTTTTGATTACAGGTGCACCGCAATGGCACAACCAAGGTACCTCTACGGCGCTTTCAAATTATATTAAATACGGACGCAGATACAATGCCAATGCAGGTTATTTAAACGGTGAAGAATTTAACGGACGTAAAAACTATTACCACAAACCTGTAGCAAATTTAAACTGGGATTGGCAAATTTCTGATAAATCTAGTTTATCTACTGTGTTGTATGCTTCAATTGCCCGTGGTGGTGGTCAGGCACCAAGAAAATCTGTATCTACAGAAGGAAGTGTTGTTCCAGGTGCTTTAAATTATGACCAAGTGGTACAAGATAATTTAGCTGCTACTGACGGAACTGCAGTTAACTGGTTAGGAGCCGATATTAACAACCATAAATGGTTTGGTGTTGTATCGAACTTTAATCATGAGATCACTAAAAATTTATCGTACAATATTGGTTTTGATTTAAGAACTTATAAAGGTTCACACCACCGTCAGGTAACTAATTTCTTAGGTGCTACACAGGTGTCAGATAACGGAAATGTGAACTTGGGTCAAATTTATATTACAGATAATTTCTCAACAAACCCTTGGAAAGCATTTACAAAATTTGCTGATAATTCAGATCAAATGTATGGGTGGATTTACGATCAAACGATTAAATACGCAGGTGTATTTGGACAGTTAGAGTATGCAACCGATCGTTTTTCAGCTTATTTTCAAGGATCTTTATCAAATCAGTCAAACGAAAGAAAAGATACTTATCAATATACACCAGGTAATGATGAATCAGAAAAAGTTACAAATATTGGTTACAATATAAAAGGTGGTGTTTCTTACAACATCAATAACAAACACTTTTTCTTTGGTAATGCTGGGGTATATTCCCGTCAGCCATACCAAAATAACATTTTCATGAATTACAAAAATGATGTAAATACAAATGCGGTAAATGAAGATATTGTTGGTTTAGAATTAGGTTATAAATTTTCATCGGAATATGTTGATGTAAATGTAAACGCATATAAAACCACTTGGGACAATCGCGTAACAGGTTCTTCTAAAACAGCTACTGCTGATGATGTTACAAAATATAACCCAACAGGCGATGCATCAATTTTAAATGAAGGGGAATACATTTATTTCTCAAATTACGGAACTAAACAAGATCACCAAGGTATCGAGATCGATGTAATAACTCGTCCGTTATACAATTTAGAAGTAAAAGGTTTTGCCTCTATTGGAAGCTGGGAATACCGCGATTCTGCAGAAACAATTGTACGTAATGAAGCTAGAATGGTGTTAGACACTACAAAAACAGATGTTGACGGCGGAAAAGTTGGAGATGCAGCACAAACCGTTTTTGGTTTAGGATTTAAATACAAAGTTTTACCAAATCTATCAATTGATGCAGATTACCGTTATTATGATGATTTGTACGCTTCAACTCAGAAAAAAGAGAATCTTCAGTTACCTTCTTATCAATTAGTTGATGCGGGTGTTTCTTACGGATTAAATTTAACAACTAAAAATCGTTTAAGTTTCCGTGTAAATGTGAACAATGTATTCAATACAGAATATATTTCACAATCATCAACAGCAAATTTCGTTACAGAAGGTGCCGAAACATATAAGGGTATCAATACAACAAACCAAGTTTTGTTAGGTTGGGGACGCACATGGAATGCATCTGTTAAACTAACTTTCTAATGTATTAGGTTTATAAATATCATAACCACCTCAGTTGAGGTGGTTTTTTTATAAATTCTATTTATCGCTTTATAGTTATAATATTGTTAGAAACATGATAATAATCATATTTTGTAATATCTTTGCAGTTGGTAATAATCTAAAACACAAATTGTCATGATAAAAGTATCAGAATCGGCAGCAAAAAGAGCAAAAATGTTGATGGAAGACGATGGAATGAACCCAGAAACGGCATTCATTCGCGTGGGCGTGAAAAGCGGCGGCTGTTCAGGTTTGGAATATGAATTAAAGTTTGATGAAAACGCATTAGAAAACGATAAAATTTTTGAAGACAACGGTGTAAAAATCGCTGTAGATAAAAAAAGTTTCTTGTACTTAGTTGGAACAACTTTAGAATATTCGGGCGGTTTAAACGGTAAAGGTTTTGTTTTTAACAATCCAAACGCTGCAAGAACTTGTGGATGCGGAGAAAGTTTTTCATTGTAAATCTAAAAAAAGGAATAATCTAAAATATCAAAAAGGCTAAAAAGTGTTTTTTATTTTTTTTGAATTTAGTGCTTTAATTTGTAAAAATATGGCAAAATACAGCTCATTTGAAGAAATGGAGGTTTATCAAAAAGCCTTGCAATTTGGTGTTAAAGTGTATAAACTTACACTAACCAATGAGCACATAGCCAAAGATTTTGGTTTAAAAGATCAATTACAAAGAGCTACATTGTCAATATCAAATAATATTGCAGAAGTGAAAGAGAAACAAAAAAAGAATTAATTAGATTTTTGTATTTTTCTAAAGGTTCTGCGGGCGAATGTAGAAATATGCTTAATTTTTTACAATTGCTAGATTATATTAATGAAGAAAATTTTTATAATCACAGAAATTATATTTTAGAGATTTCAAAACAATTAGGAAGTTATATTAAATATTTAAAAAACTTGGAAAAGCAAAATAAAATGTCGTAGCGGCATAGTTTTGATTTTTTAGATTTTTAGATTTTTTAAATAGAAAGTATGAGTAAGTATACAGAAGAAGAATTAAAAAAAGAATTAGAAACTAAAGAATATGAGTACGGCTTTTATACAGAATTAAATGCCGAAACATTTCCTATAGGTCTAAACGAAGATATTGTTCGTGCGATTTCTCAAAAGAAAGCAGAGCCAGAATGGATGACCGAATGGCGCTTGGATGCTTTTAGAATTTGGAAAGAAATGGTAGAACCAGAATGGGCGAATGTAACTTATGAAAAACCCGATTTTCAAGCAATTTCATATTATTCGGCACCCAAAGATGTAGATCCTAACAAAACGTTAGACGATGTAGATCCGGAATTGCTGGCTATGTATAAAAAGCTTGGAATTTCTATTGAAGAACAAAAACGGATGAACAACATTGCAATGGATATTGTGGTTGATTCTGTTTCTGTTGCTACCACTTTTAAAGAAACATTGAACGAAAAAGGAATTATTTTCTGTTCTATTTCCGAAGCAATTAAAGAACATCCAGAATTGGTAAAAAAATACATTGGTTCGGTTGTTCCCAAAACAGATAACTTTTACGCGGCTTTAAACTCGGCTGTTTTTTCTGACGGATCTTTTTGTTATATTCCAAAAGGCGTTCGTTGCCCAATGGAATTATCAACTTATTTCCGTATCAATCAGGCAGGAACAGGTCAGTTTGAACGTACGTTGTTAATTGCCGATGAAGGAGCTTATGTGTCTTATTTAGAAGGATGTACAGCGCCAAGTCGTGATGAAAATCAATTGCACGCCGCAGTTGTGGAATTAATCGCAATGAACGATGCCGAAATTAAATATTCAACCGTTCAAAACTGGTTTCCAGGAGATAAAGATGGTAAAGGTGGTGTTTTTAACTTTGTTACAAAACGAGCTTTGGCAGAGAAAAATGCAAAAGTTTCTTGGACACAGGTAGAAACCGGATCGGCTGTAACTTGGAAATATCCATCATGTATTTTAAAAGGCGATAATGCCGTAGGTGAGTTTTACTCTATTGCAGTAACAAACAATTTCCAGCAAGCCGATACTGGAACCAAAATGATTCATTTAGGTAAGAATACGAAATCTACGATTATTTCTAAAGGTATTTCGGCTGGTAAATCACAAAACTCTTACCGCGGATTGGTGAAAATCGGTCCTCGTGCAGAAAACGCTCGTAACTTTTCGCAATGCGATTCGTTATTAATGGGCAATGAATGTGGTGCACACACGTTTCCGTATATCGAATCTCAAAATTCAACAGCGAAGTTAGAGCACGAAGCAACAACAAGTAAAATTGGCGAAGATCAAATATTCTACTGTAACCAAAGAGGAATTCCAACCGAAACAGCTATTGCATTAATCGTAAACGGATTCTCAAGAGAAGTTTTAGATAAGCTACCAATGGAATTTGCAGTAGAAGCCAAAAAACTGTTAGAAATTTCGTTAGAAGGATCGGTGGGGTAGTCACTAGCTATTAGAAATTAGTATTGAGAAATTAGAATAATAAGATTACTATAAATATTGATTTAAGACGGTAGAGAACTCGTTTCTCATATCTCAAATCTCAAATCTTGAACAAATGTTACAAATTAAAAACTTACACGCCTCTGTAGAGGACAAAGAAATATTAAAAGGAATTAATCTTGAAGTAAAAGCAGGAGAAGTTCATGCGATTATGGGACCAAACGGTGCTGGTAAATCAACCTTGTCATCTGTTATTGCAGGTAACGAGAATTTTGAGGTAACTGAAGGTGAAATTGTTTTAGATGGCGAAGATTTAGGCGATTTGGCACCTGAAGAACGTGCACATAAAGGTATTTTTATGTCGTTTCAATACCCTGTTGAAATTCCGGGTGTTTCTGTAACCAACTTCATGAAAACAGCCATCAACGAATCTCGTAAAGCAAAAGGTTTAGAAGATATGCCTGCAAACGAAATGTTGAAATTGATCAAAGAAAAATCAGAGTTGTTGGAGATCGATCGTAAATTTTTATCACGTTCATTAAACGAAGGTTTTTCGGGCGGTGAGAAAAAACGTAACGAAATTTTCCAGATGGCAATGTTAGAACCTAAAGTAGCCATTTTAGATGAAACAGATTCTGGTTTAGATATCGATGCATTGCGTATTGTTGCAAATGGGGTGAATAAACTAAAAAACGAAAACAATGCGGTTATTGTAATTACGCACTACCAACGTTTGTTAGATTATATCGTTCCTGATTTTGTACACGTGTTACACGATGGAAAAATCGTTAAAACCGGTGGTAAAGAATTAGCGTTGGAATTAGAAGAAAAAGGATACGATTGGCTTAAATAGAATTAGTCTGAAAGTCAAAAGTTGAAAGTTAAAAGTCTGTTTGTTATGACTTTATCATTCGACTTTAAGACATTCGACTTTAAGACGAATAAAATGGATTTAAAAGAAAAATTATTATCATCTTTTTTAGCGTTTGAACAAAAAGTAGATATCAATACCGATTTACACGATGTTCGTAACGAAGCTTTAAAAGTGTTTGAAAATAAAGGATTTCCAACCAAACAAGAGGAAGCGTGGAAATATACATCGTTAAATGCCGTATTGGCGAACGATTTTAATATTCTGCCAAAAAATGATGCCGATGTGGAATGGAAAGATGTTAAAAAATATTTTTTAAACGATGTAGATACATATAAAGTCGTTTTTATTAACGGTGTGTTTTCATCGCATTTATCATCAACCACACACGATGGTTTAGACGTTTGCTTGATGTCATCGGCATTGACCAAACCTAAATACAAAATGGTTATTGATACCTATTTTAACCAAGCAATCAATAAAGAAGACAGCTTAACCAACTTAAATACGGCATACGCTTTTGAAGGGGCGTATATCAATATTCCAAAATCAACGGTGGTTTCTAAACCTATCGAGATTTTATATTTCACCACAGGCGATTCGTCACACTTCGTACAGCCGCGTAACTTGGTGATTATTGGTGAAAACGCGCACGTTCAAATTGTTGAACGCCACCAATCGTTAACAGAAACAGCCATGTTTACCAATAGCGTTACAGAGATTTTTGCTCAAAAACGTGCCATTGTAGACTATTATAAATTACAAAACGATTTATTGACTGCCAATTTGGTAGATAATACCTACATAGAACAAAAACAAGAGAGCAGAGTATCGGTTCACACTTTTTCGTTTGGAGGAAACATCACCAGAAATAACTTGAATTTCTATCAAAAAGGTGAACGTATCGATTCTACTTTAAAAGGAATTACCATTATTGGCGAAAAACAACATGTTGACCATTATACGTTGGTGAATCATGAAGAGCCAAATTGTGAATCGCATCAAAACTATAAAGGAATTTACGATGATCGATCTACCGGTGTTTTCAACGGAAAGATTTATGTAGATAAAATCGCTCAAAAAACCGATGCTTTCCAGCAGAACAATAATATTTTATTGACAGACAAAGCAACGTTGAACACCAAACCACAATTAGAAATTTTTGCCGATGATGTGAAATGTTCGCACGGTTGTACCATTGGTCAGTTAGATGAATCGGCGATGTTTTATATGCAGCAACGAGGTATTCCGCAAAAAGAAGCAAAAGCATTATTAATGTACGCTTTTACCGATGAGGTTTTATCATCAATTGCTATTCCCGATTTACAGCTTAAATTACAAAAATTAATTTCAATGAAATTAGGTGTAAATATCGGTTTTGATATATAATAAAAGCAAAGACATATAAAAAGCCCAAAAAGTTTACTTTTTGGGCTTTTTATTTTTTTACAAAAAATATTTTCAACTAAAGCTTTTCATATTATAATAATATTGTAGAGTTATTACGGAGAAGCAATTGTAAATACAATAGTAGCACTATAATTATCAACAGGTACAGTTACAGAAATGCCACTAATTTCAAGTTGTACAGGAATGTAATTCCGTGTATTTGTGGCTGAACCTAAGCCTATACCTATTCCTTTAGTAATTTTAAAAAAATAGGAAGAATTAGTAGTCACGGGTTGATAATTCTCTCCATCAGCAATACTACATAATAGGCATATCCCTCCATCTATTCCATTTCCCGTTCTTTTAATTTTTATTGTTAGGTTGTTGTTCCATAAAGTATTAGTTTCATAATGAACAGAAACATCTGCTTGAATTAATAAAGCAATTAATCCTGTTATAGATACTGAAATTAGCATTTGGTCATTAGCACTTTCATAAGTTCCTACATAGTCCTTACCAGCTTCGGTTATGGGAGTAATAGGAATACTCCAATGATTTCCTTCTACTGTAATACTTCGTGTTTGTCCAAAACTATTCAAAGCTACTAACAGATTCATTACTAAAATCAGCTTTTTTAAGGGATATGGTTTACTTTTTGTAGTCATTTTTAATTGCTTATGGTATAGGTTATGGTAATTGTTTGACTGCTTGTTTGTACAAGCTGTGTATAATTAGTAATTTCTGTTGCAAGAGTTAGTTGATGCCCGTTGTTTACGCCGTTTCCGGTAAAAGCACCGCCTATACCACTTATTATGATTTGGGGTGAAGTAGTAAGTGTTTTTTGTCCGGTTGATACACCTAAAGTACCGCCGCCACCAGTTGCAGTGCCTGCTAGTAATTTTAATGCTATTCCGGGAAAGGTTTGATCTATTTGTGCGGTTATCATGCGGTTTGGTGTTGGTGTTGCTTTTGCACAACCCCATACTTATTATAGTAAAATTAAAAAACCTGCATACCAAACGTAAGCTTCAGTACCTGATAATTCTTTTGCTTTACCTAAATAGGTTGTAAAAAGAACTTCGAGCAATCCAGCAACAATTAAAATAATCCAACTCATAATTTAATTTTTTTATAAAATTCGATTTTTTATGGTTATCGATTTTTTACAAATGATAAAAAATCGATAGAGGATATAATACTTTTTATTTACAACCATTCTAAATTCTAAATTCAATCTTTCTTTCGTCTGATTTAATATTCGTACCTTTGTATAAATTTTTTTTAGAAATTTCTATGAAGTTCGATATAAATAAAATACGCAACGAATTCCCTATACTTAATCAGCAAGTAAATGGAAAACCTTTAGTGTATTTTGATAACGGAGCTACCTCGCAAAAGCCACAGGTTGTTATTGATGCCGAAGCTAAATATTACAAAGAAATCAACGCTAACATTCACCGTGGCGTGCATTACTTAAGTCAGGTAGCAACCGATGCTTATGAAGAAGCACGTTTAAAAATCCAAAAACACATAAACGCTAAAAATAGTTTCGAAGTATTATTTACTTCCGGAACCACCTTTGGTATCAATTTAGTTGCCAACGGTTTTGGTCAGATATTAAAACCGGGTGATGAGGTTATTGTTTCGCATCTGGAACATCACTCTAACATTGTGCCTTGGCAGTTTGCGTGCGAACGTTCGGGTGCTACTTTAAAAGTGATTCCAATGTTAGCCGATGGTTCGTTGGATATGGAAGCATATCAAAACCTATTAACAAAAAACACTAAAATTGTTGCGGTAAATCATATCTCAAATGCCTTGGGAACCATTAATCCGGTGAAATTTATTATTGAAAAAGCGCACCAAGTAGGCGCAGCGGTATTAATTGATGGTGCACAGGCGGCACCGCACTTAAAACCCGATGTTCAAGAGTTAGATTGTGATTTCTATGTGTTTTCGGGTCATAAAATTTGCGGACCAACCGGAACAGGAGTTTTATATGGTAAGGAAAATTGGTTAAACAAAATTCCTCCGTACCAAGGTGGTGGTGAAATGATAAAAGAAGTAACCTTTGAAAAAACTATCTATGCCTGTTTGCCTCATAAATTCGAGGCCGGTACACCCAATATTGCTGGCGGTATTGTTTTGGGAACGGCAATCGATTATTTAAACGAAGTTGGTTTTGATAACATTGCAGCTTATGAACACGAATTATTAGAATACGCAACAAAACGATTGAGCGAATTAGACGGAATTGAATTTTACGGAACGGCTAAAGAAAAAACATCGGTTATTTCGTTTAATTTTAAAGGAATTCATCCGTATGACGTTGGTGCAATTATCGATAAATTAGGAATCGCCGTTCGTACAGGGCATCATTGCGCACAGCCTATCATGAATTATTTCGATATTCCTGGAACCATTCGGGCATCATTTGCTTTTTATAACACCAAAGAAGAAATCGATTTAATGATTGACGCATTAAAAAAAGCAACAATGATGTTGCAATAGTATAAAGTCTTAATGCCAAATATCGAAAGTATCTAAAAATTAAAACGTTAAACAAGAACGAATGACAATTAAAGAAATACAAACAGAAATCGTTGAAGAATTTGCCCTATTCGAAGATTGGATGCAACGATATGAATATATTATCGAGTTAGGAAAATCTTTACCACTAATAAACGATCAATACAAAAAAGACGAAAACTTAATTAAAGGTTGCCAGTCAAAAGTGTGGTTACATGCCGAAATTGACAACAACCTTATAAAATTCACTGCAGACAGCGATGCTATTCTAACAAAAGGGATCATTGCTATCCTAATCAGAACATTTTCTAATCAGAAAGCAGCAGATGTCATGAATGCAGATATGAGTTTTATAGATGAAATAGGATTAAAAGAACATTTATCGGCAACACGCGCCAACGGTTTAGTGTCTATGATGAAACAAATAAAATTATATGCAATCGCCCTTCAAGCAAAACAATAACCAAGAAATGGAACAGCAAATAGATATGAATATTTTAGGTGAAAATATCGTAAAAGTTTTAAAAACGATATTCGATCCCGAAATCCCTGTCGATATTTACGAATTAGGATTAATTTACGATGTTTTTGTAAACGAAGATCGCGAAGTAAAAATCTTAATGACGCTAACATCGCCAAATTGCCCGGTAGCAGAGACCTTACCAATGGAAGTGCAAGAGAAAGTAAAATCAATAGATATGGTAAAAGATGTTGAAATTGAATTAACTTTTGATCCGCCTTGGGATAAAGACATGATGAGTGAAGAAGCAAAGTTAGAATTGGGAATGCTTTAAAATATGGAAGGAGAAATTGTAAATAAAGTTGCTCAAAGCAGTTTGGTGGTATTTGATTTGGAAGATTATTATCCTACCGAATCACGTGTACTTATTGATATTTCTCAATGGCTGCACGAAGGATTTATCTTAAAGGAAAAAGAATTTCGAAACGCCTTAAATCAAACCAATTTCAGTATCTATCAAGATCAATTCGTAGCAATTCACTGTACAACCGATGCTATTTTGCCATCGTGGGCATTTATGTTGGTAGCCTCTTATGTACAGCCGTATGCAAAATTAGTGGTGCAAGGTAGTTTACATCAGTTAGATTTAACCTATTACCAACAAATAATCAGCGAATTAGATTTTTCGCCCTATCAAGATAAACCCGTTATTATAAAAGGTTGTTCTAAAAAACCAATTCCTGAAGAAGGATACGTTATGGCAACGCAAAAAATGATGAATTATGCCAAATCAATAATGTTTGGCGAAGCTTGTTCAGCCGTGCCTGTTTTTAAAAGAAAAAAATAGTTATAAATAAATGTAATATGAAAAAGTTCTTATTATTACTTCCTTTTTTAGGAATACAAGCTGCTTTTGGGCAAGAAACAGCTAAAGTTTCAATTGATAGTACTTGGATTGCCAAAGGAACCGTTTCGGTTTTAGGAAGTCAGTCTAGTTTCTCGCAATGGCAAGCAGGCGGATCCAACAACGTGGCGCTTAACGGTGCGGTAAATTATGATATCAACTATAAGAAAGACGATTGGGTTTGGGACAACAAGTTTATTGCCTCGTACGGAATTAATAAGTTAAAAGGAGAAGAAAAGAAAAAAACAGACGATCGTTTAGAAATTAATTCTTTATTGGGGAAAAAAGCTAAGGGAGAATGGTACTACTCTGCCTTCACCAATTTTAAAACACAGTTTGATACCGGCCTGGATCCGGAAGATGAAACAAAGAAAATAGCACATTTTCTGTCGCCTGCCTATTGGCAAATAGGTTTGGGTATGCTGTGGAAGAAAAGTGATAATTTAAAAGTGAATATTGCTCCTGCAACAGCACGAATGATTTTTGTACACAAACATTTTACTCGTTTTGAAGAATCTTTTGGTGTGGAACAAGGTAAAGATATGCGTTTTGAGTTCGGTGCTTCTGTAAATGCCTATTACAAAATTCAGGTAATGGAAAATTTTACTGTTGAAAACATTTTAAACTTATATAGCAATTATTTAGAAAAACCTAAAAATATCGATATAGATTACCAAATTAATGCAGTATTAAAAGTAAATAAGTATATTTCTACGAATTTGACATTTCAAGCACTATATGACGACAATGCTTACAAAGGATTTCAAACCCGTCACACATTAGGTGTTGGGTTAAATTATACATTTTAATTTTTTTTTTCAAAGTATTTTTCTAAATTTAACGAATTATTAAATAAACCTAATCATTATGTTTAGAAAAATACTTTTCTTTCTGCTTTTTGCCAATATGAGCATGTATGCGCAGAAAGGTCAACCTGATTATGACTTTTTCGACATCAGAATCGATGGAATTGAGGTCGATACCAAATACGTAAGAGATTCAGAAGACAAGGATTTCTATATTGTATGTAAAGATAAAAGAATTGGTGTAAAACCAATTTTTCAAACACAGTATCTCCGTAAAACAGACAAGTATTCAATAGAGCCCATTGCTTACAAACCTTATGAGACTAATCCTTTACTTAATGGTGGTACAGAGGTTCAACCTAATGTTAGTTGGGATGATGACAGAACAGATTGTCCTATAGACTTACCTTTTAAATTTTGTTTCTTTAATCAAACTTTTGATAAAGTCCACGTTTGGAGTAATGGGGCAATAACATTTACAACAAACGGACAGTGTGTTAATGTAAATAGAGTTTCCTACATTACTGAAGCAGCTAGTGGTCCTATACCTGCTGGATATGTTGGAGGTACAAATTATTTAAATACTGTTTTTGTGGCATTGCAACATTCACATTGGGATAAAAATGTATTTAACTTCGGAAGTATTAATTATCAAATATACGGTACAGCACCAGACAGAAAATTTGTTATTAGTTTTCATGAAATGCCCACGGCAGGTCTTACCCAAGTAAATGGCAGCACCCAGTGCGCACCTCCTATAAAAAACCAAAGTCATCAGGTAGTATTATATGAATCAACAAATGTTATAGATGTTAATGTAATTCATCATGAGAACTGTCCTTTTGGGCATGCTCAAAAAGACGATCATGCACTAATAGGTATAATTAACGGTAACGGAACTATTGCATACGCACCACCAGGCAGAAATGTTGCTCCTTGGACTGCAGCAGAAGAATCTTGGCGTTTTGCACCAGATGGTGATTGTGGCTTTAGAACGCAATGGACAGTAACTGACAGCAAAGGAACTACAACAGAAATCGATCAATGTGAAGGAGAGTTAGATATAGTTATAGATGAATTAAAAGAAATAACAGCAACTTTAATTGTTGAAATTTGTGGGGGAACTTATATGGAAGACTATAAGATAAAAGTAAGACCCGCTATTGAAATTGATAAAGTAAATTTAGAGCATATTGTATGTGATAAAAATCAAAACACCTATGATTTAAATTTATTTACAAAAGAAATTAAAGATTCACAATCTGCTTCTCAATCAGAAATTAATAAATTGCGTTTCTATTATTACGAAACTCAAGACGATGCGGATAATAAAGAAAATCAAATAAAAGACATTAGAGAATATCCAATCAAGGAAATAGAAAATCCACTTTATATCAGAATTGAATATTCAGAGTTGGAAGAATGTTACGAAATTTTACCAGCAATGATTATTAAGGCACCAGTAGAAGTATTGCCTAAAACAGATGTATTTATCTGTACAGAATATACTTTACCTGTTTTAACAAACGACGAGTTTTACTTAAAAATGGAACGATTAGACGAAGATGCAAAATACGTAGTACAAACCATTCCAGATATTAAAGAAAACCAAGTAATTAATAAAATTGGTTATTACAGAGTATATGTTAAAAAAACTAACAAATACGGTTGTGAAGATCTTAAAAGCTACTTATTAATGGTAGAAAATTGTAGTTATCCAAAAGGATTAACACCTAATGGTGATGGCGATAACGATTATTTAGATTTAACGTACAACAATGTTTACGAACTAAAAGTTTTTAACCGTTACGGGAAATTGGTTTACGAACATGGCAAAGGATACAAAAGACAGTGGAGTGGACAAGATAATAACGGAAAGATATTACCATCTGGAACTTATTTCCTACATATTAAAACCAAAAATTACGAATACCAAGATTGGATTCATTTAATGTACGAAGTAAAATAATTTAATTTTAAAACTATGAAAAATCTTATATACATTATTGTTTTAATTGCATCTACAAATATATATGCACAAAGTAGCATAGTTACAGATGAACTTTATCTGAAATACGAAAAAGCAAATTTAGATGTAATAAAGAATCCAACAAATGGTCATAATTATGAATTAGCTATTACAACCTTTTATTCTAATTTTACAGATTATAAAGAACGTATCAAATTTGATAAAAGTAAAGACAAAGAAAATTGGTTGAATAAAAATTATAAGAAAACAGCATTTAAATCTGCAGATGAAGGTGTAGCTGTTTATAATAATTTGCTAAAATCAAAAGAAGCTATAGATGGAGTTCGTAACAATATTCAAGAGATTCAAAATGAACTTTTAAAAAAATACGATGCGAATCTTATTTCGGAAACTTTACGTAATAGATTAAAAGCTGCTAAATAAAAAAAGGAGGAACTTTAAGTTCCTCCTTTTTTTATTCCTCATTTGCCTGGTTTTCTGTGTATTCAGGGTAAAGAAAATTATTGTAGGGAAAGCGGGTAATATGAATTTGTCTTACAGCTTCGTAAACTTTATGTCTTAATTCTTCAAAGTTTTCCTTTTCTGTTGCAGATATAAAAACAGTATTATTTTCACCTACTTTACTCATCCAAGTACTTTTCCATTCTGCAATAGAATAATGTCTGCTGGTACGCTCTATCATTAAATCTTCTTCATCAAATACATCGGCACTATACGCATCAATTTTATTAAAGATCATAATTGTTGGTTTGTCATCACTTTTAATATCTTTTAAAATTTGATTCACAGATTCAATATGATCTTCAAATTCCGGATGCGAAATATCAACAACATGCAATAATAAGTCGGCTTCACGTACTTCGTCTAATGTCGATTTAAAAGATTCAACCAATTGGGTAGGCAATTTTCTAATAAAACCAACGGTATCAGACAATAAAAAAGGTAGGTTTTTAATAACTACTTTTCTAACGGTAGTGTCAAGTGTTGCAAACAATTTGTTTTCTACAAAAACTTCGCTTTTTCCTAAAGCATTCATCAAAGTAGATTTTCCCACGTTGGTATATCCAACCAAAGCCACACGCACCATAGCACCACGGTTACTTCGTTGTACAGCCATTTGTCTGTCAATAGTTCTAATTTTATCTTTTAACAACGCAATACGGTCGCGTACTATACGACGGTCGGTTTCAATTTCGGTTTCACCTGGTCCGCGCATACCAATACCACCACGTTGACGCTCTAAATGTGTCCACATACCTGTTAATCTTGGTAGCAAATATTGAAATTGAGCTAGTTCAACTTGAGTTCTAGCATACGATGTTTGCGCACGTTGGGCAAAAATATCCAATATCAAATTGGTTCTGTCTAACACCTTACAATCTAATTCTCTTGATAAGTTTTTTTGCTGCGCCGGCGTTAATTCGTCATCGAAAATAACAGTGTCAATTTTATACTCTTTAATAAAAAGCTCAATTTCTTCTAATTTTCCAGTACCAACAAATGTTTTAGGGTTAGGTTTATCCATTTTTTGTGTAAACCTTCTTACCACTTCGCCACCAGCCGTTTGAGTTAAAAACTCAAGTTCGTCTAAATATTCCTGTAGCTTTTCTTCTGATTGGTTTTGGGTTATAATTCCAACCAAAATGGCTTTTTCATAATTAATTTCTTCTTTATCTAGCATTTTATTTTCTGTATAAGTTATGTACGTTTACTGCAAATTTATTAAATTAAGCCGTAATAGTTTACTGTTAGTTAATGCGATAGTTGTTTTTTTTTAAATATTAAAAAAAATCTTTATTATATTAAATTAATATTGTTATTTTAGTAATTTCTTAACAGAGCGTGATTTTGTAAGAAATAAGTAACGATGTTTTATGTTGACAACATTAAAAAATTATCTTTGTAAAATAGAAATATAAATTTGTCCCTATGAAATTAAATAAAAGTATTGTTGCGGTAGTTTGTATTCTACTAGGAAGCATAAAGGGTTTTGCGCAGCAAGATCCGCACTATACGCAGTATATGTACAATCAAAGTGTATTAAATCCCGCTTATGCAGGTATTAACGACTATCTATCTACAGGTATTTTATACAGATCACAATGGTTGGGTGTAGATGGTGCTCCGCAAACAGGAACCGCATTTTTGCATACTCCGGTTGCCAAAAATGTAGGTGTTGGGTTATCATTTATTAACGATAATATTGGTCCTGTTACAGAAAATTCTGTAAATGTAGATGTTTCTTATACCATTCGTATGGGGCAAGGCCATAGTTTGGCGTTAGGTGTTAAAGGTGGTGTAACAATGCAAGATATTGGTTTGTTCAGCGATATTAACTATACATTGCCAAATAAAGGTGATATGATATTTGCAGAAGACAGTAGCGAAACCTTATTTAACGCAGGCGTTGGTGCTTTTTATTTTACCAATAAATACTACGCTGGTTTCAGTGTTACCAATTTGCTTACTAACACGTATCTTGAAAAAAACAACAAGAAATTTGGTACCGATGTAGCTCACATGTTTTTAACCGGGGGATACGTTTTTGATCTTAATCATGAATGGAAATTTAAACCTTCTACCATGTTAAAAATGGCGGTTCAATCTCCTGTTTCTGTAGATATTTCTGCAAATGCCCTATATGATAATAAATTAGAATTTGGTGTTACTTACCGTTTACAAGATTCGTTTGGTGCTATGGTTAATTATAGAATTACTCCAAAATTACGAATTGGTTATGCATACGATTACATTACATCAGACTTAAATTATAATACAGCAGGATCTCATGAAATAATTGTTTTGTTTGATATTTTCTACAAGAAAAAAGTATCAAGTTCACCACGTTTCTTCTAATCTGCGTAAATAATAATTATGAAAAAAATATACTTATCCCTTTTATTAATAGGTTCTTTATATACAGCACAAGCACAAAATACCGGTTTCATAAGTACACCTGAAGAACGTTTAAAGCATGCCGACAATTTGTTTAAAAGATACGAATTTGTTGAGGCTGCAGAACACTACAAAAAATTGGTGCGCGGTGAAAAAACCGATAACTATGTAGTTTTGCAACTTGCAGAAACCTACTACAATCTATTTAATACGGTAGAATCTGCAAAATGGTACGCAAAAGCTATCGAACTAAACCCTAATCAAGAAGCAGAGGTGTATTACAAATATGCACAAATGCTTAAAGCAAGCGGACGTTACGATACATCAAACAAAATCATGAAGAAGTTTTCCGATTTAAAACCGGAAGATTCGCGTGCCATTGATTTCTTAAAAGATCCAGACTATATTCCAGCATTAAGAAGTCAGGAAGCTTTATTTACGTTTGAAGACAGTAGAATGAACCATTCGCAGTTTTCTGATTTTGGTGGAATTTTAACTGCCGATAACACTCTTTATTTTGCATCGGCTCGCGATGAATCTAAAAAGAAATACGGATGGAACAACCAACCGTTCTTAAACGTTTATGCAGCAACCTACGTGTCTGACGAAGATAAATTCAAAGATATTAAACCGGTTGACGAATTAAATACCAAATACCACGACGGACCTACAACAGTTACTGCAGACGGACAAACCATGTTCTTTGCAACAGAAAGTTTTCGTAGTGGCGATTTTAAACGCGATAAGAAAAACCGTTTAAAGAAAGGTAAAGTAAGTGTTTACCGTGCAAAATATAACGGTAAAAAATGGACAGACATGGAACCTGTACCATTTAATTCTACAGATTATATGGTTAGTAACCCAGCTGTATCACCAGATGGTAAAATGTTGTATTTTGCTTCTGATATGCCAGGTACGGTAGGCGATATGGATATTTGGCGTGTAGCTTTAAATGAAGACGGTACTTACGGCACACCTGAAAATATGGGAACTATCATTAATACCGAAGGGCGTGAATCGTTTCCTTTTGTTTCAGACGATGATAAATTAATCTTCGCCTCAAATGCACATAAAGGTTTTGGTGGTTTAGATTTATATATGTTCGATTTAACCGATCCTAATGCAAAAGTTGTTAATATTGGCGATCCTATCAATACCGCAAAAGACGATTTCCATTTATCTTACTATTCAGATAAAGGCGTTGGTTTCTTATCAACAAACCGTGTAGGTCGTGACGATATTTACAAAGTGCGCCCTATTTGTGTTACCGAAATGGTAGTTACGGTTAAAGATCAAAAAACAGGTGCTATTTTAAAAGATGCACAAGTTGCTATTTTAGATTACGATAAAAACGTTATTGAAACGCGTTTTACTGACGATTACGGAATTGTACGTTATGATACCGACTGTAACAAAGTTTTTGCTTTACAGGTAACTTCAGAAGGTTACGAAAGTAAAGATGTTGAGTTACAAAAATGGGGAGATGGTAAATATCCTATCGATGTAGAGTTACGACCAATTGAAATGATTGTAATTGATAAGAAAATCATTTTAGGTGATATTTATTTCGAATTCGACAGAGCAAACATTACACAGCAAGGTGCGTTTGAATTGAATAAATTAGTTCAAATTATGCAGCGAAATCCAGGTATGAAGGTTAAAATTGAATCGCATACCGATAATAAAGGAAGCGATGCATACAACTTAAAATTATCAGACGAACGTGCACGTTCAACCATGCAGTATGTAATTTCTAAAGGAATTAACGGCTCTCGTTTACAAGCACGTGGCTACGGTGAAAGCGTACCTAAAGTTGATTGTGGTACGGGTTGTACACCAGAACAAGATGCAATGAACCGCAGATCAGAGTTTATTATTACTCAAGAATAATTTTTACAGATTTATAGTTAAAAAGACCTCATTTTTTGAGGTCTTTTTCATTATTTAAACTTTTGGCACAGTACTTGATATTTTGTAGATATAAAACATAAATCAATTAAAAAATGAAAATATTCAGATTCGCATTAATAGCAGCAGCAATGCTAACCGCAAGTGTTGGTACGGCTCAAAACAACAGAGGTAATGCAACTGTTGTGGCTCAGAATTACGATATTTCTGACAATCTAGATTTGCAGGCAGTAGCATCTATTTTTGGCGAATCTAGAGATTTGGAAGATTTTGAGCGTAGAATAAACGATCCATCGGCACAAATATCAAACCTAGATTTAAATAACGATAATTACGTAGATTATTTACGTGTAGTTGAAGTAGGTGAAAGCGATGTTCGTGTAATTGTAATTCAGGCAGTATTAGGTCAAGATCAGTTTCAAGACGTAGCAACAATTGAATTAGAACGTCAGCGTAATAAAACGGTTCAAGTTCAAATTGTAGGTAACTCATACATTTATGGTCCAAACTATATTTATGAGCCATATTATTACTCTACACCAGTATTTTTTGATATGTTCTGGTTAGCAACTTACCGTCCGTATTATTCACCATGGTACTGGGGTTACTACCCAACCTATTATTCATATTGGCGACCAATGCCGGTATTTAGATACCACAGCCATATTTATACGCACATTAATCACAGAAACAGATATTCGTATACCGATAACCGCAGATTGGTTCGTGCAGACCGTATGTACAGCAATGTAAGAGGAAATTCGTTAGAGCGTCAAAATCCTAACCGTTCTTTTGCAAGCAGAAATGATAATGCTACCAATCGCAGAGCTTTAGAAACTACACGAGATGCTTCACGTTCTAGAAACAATACAGCAGAAGGAAACTTAAGAGCATCAAACAGAAGTGAAGGTATTGGAAGAGTTCAGAATACAGATAATAGATCAAATTCTACAGGAAGATCAACAACTGTAAACACAGGCAGACAAAGAGTTTCTAGCGAAGAATTTTCAAGAAGCAGAAACAATAATGCAACATTAAGATCAAACAACAGCGCTATTAAAAACACTGGTTCAGTACGATCTGGCAATACAACAACAACAAGATCAACCGTTCCGGCTAGTTCAAGAATCGAACGTTCATCAAGAATTTCATCACAGCCAAGCAGTAATAGAATTGAATCAAGTAGTAGATCAAATTCGAGCAGTAGATCAAATTCAAGTTTTAGCAGAAGTTCTTCATCGTCTTCACCATCAATGAGCCGCAGTTCATCACCAAGTATGAGCAGATCATCGGCTCCATCAATGAGCCGCAGCAGTGGATCTACAGGTGGCGGTAGAAGTTCGTCTGGAGGCAGCGGAATGTCTCGCGGTAATAGATAACAAAAAAGCAACTTTAAAAAGTTGCTTTTTTTTATTTGAATATTTCGTTTAAAACTTTCGAAAGTCGAAGTCCGCCTTTTTGTAATTGCTGTTCCGTACGATCTTTATTTAAGTAGTGATAATGATATTTTAAATTGTCATTTATATTTACTTCACTGTAAATTTTGTTAGAAATAGTGTACGAATCGTAGATCCAGTTTTCTAAAGATCCTTTTTGGATGTCTTTAATTTCGTTTTTTGACACTCTATTTAAAACTTCAGCGTATTCCGTATAACTATATTTTTCAAAATCGATTAGTTTAGAATCCCAAATAGTATGTAAATTGGTTTTAGACCCAAACCATTCCAAAGTTACTTTATTTCCTCCTAAATCTTCTGCTCTTCCAACGTGTAAGGGTTGATGTGCATCGCCAATAATATGAATTAAGAAATAAAGGTATTGTTGTTTTTTTTCTAATGGTAAGTCTTTTTTCTTAAGTTCATCAATCAAAATCAGCGCACGTTTATATAAATTATCCTCCGAAGAATTATCTAATTCCTTTAAAAAAGCATCATAAGATAAACTGCCTGGAATATTTACATAATGCCAAGAATCTGTATGCTTCCATTGACCATCAGATTTTATAAAATCGGGCCAATTTGCCCAGTAAGCCAATTTTTGATTTCCGATAATTTTTTTAATTTCCTTTTTTGCTTTACGTGATAAATTATTTTCAGCAATTTCAGCTACTATTCTATGCCCTGTTGTTCCCCAAGCAAAAATATTACATGATATTAATAGGGTAATTATTAAAACAGTTGTTTTAAATATAGGTTTCATTTATGTAAAGATTTAAAATATTATTTATTGAAATAGTGCTTTTAGTTCGGTAGCTTCGCTAGGCTGCATTTTACCTGCCAAAACCAGGCTTAATTGTTTTCTTCGTAAAGCAGCATCAAAACGACTAATTTCTTCCTCTGTTTCAGGTGTGATGGCCGCAATTTCTATTGGTGTTCCCATTTCATCAACAGCAACAAAAGTGTAAATAGCTTCGTTTGCTTTTTGACGGTTACCTGATTCACGGTCTTCAATCCAAACATCTAAAAATATTTCCATAGACGTTCTAAAAGTACGCGAAACTTTGGCTTCTATAGTTACCACACTACCCAGCGGAATACTTTTGTTAAACGCTACATTATTTACCGATGCTGTTACGCAAATTCTACGGGAATGTCTACGAGCTGTAATACTTGCAGCACGATCCATACGGGCAAGCAATTCGCCACCAAAAAGGTTATTTAAAGGATTGGTTTCGCCTGGTAATACAATATCGGTCAGAATCGTTAATGATTCTTTAGGTGTTTTAGCTTGCATAGTTCTTTTTTTACAAAAATAGCAGATTTATTTGAGAATATAATAAAAAAAAGACCCGTTAAGGTCTTTTGTATGGTTAATTTTCAATAAAAATCCAAGCGTCTTTATTTACTTTTTCGTGTATTAGTCTTAAATCTGCTTGCGCCTCTTCTTGCGTTGCGTAACTGTTATAAACTACCTGACGCATATTGTGTTTAGATTTTGACAAATATTTTGCGTTTGCGTATCCCTTTTCTTTTAATTCATTGGTTAAAATTTGTGCTTTAGCTTCGGTTTTAAAAGCTCCGGCAACAATATGGAAGGGTTTATTTACCTGTGTTGCTTCTGCCACTTTTTCTTTAAGAACCTTTGGTGCTTCAATTACAAAAGTAGCTTGTTGTAGTTTTTGTTCTATTTGATTTTGAACATCTTTCTCAACAGCTAATTTTTTCTGCTGATACAATTCGTATTCTTGGTATGTAGAAACCGAACTATACAAACCTACTGCGGCAACAACTGCTGCTGCATAACGCATCCATTGTAAACGTGGTTTGGTATTGGTAACATTAGGTAATTCAACAATTTTAGTTTCGGTTGGTTGCAAATCACGTGTTAAAGCGTTTGCCATAACCGCTGTTAAACCAAAAGACGATGTAAGGTAATTGGTAGATCCAACAGGTTCAAACTGAATTTTTTGTTCACTGTTTAAAGAAAGTTCACCTATATTTTTTAAGTAAACAACATCTTTTGTATTAAGGTTTGCCTTCCATAAAGCAACCTGCTCTTGAATCAATACTACTGCTTCGTTAAAAGAAATTCGTTCTTCTAAAGCAATGTGATTTGCCAATAAACCATCGTTTTGTTGTAACAAACTGTTAAACAAAATGGTTTTCTTTGGCGGAGCAAAGGTGTTGCTTGTTTCGTTATAACGTGCAGAAACGGTTTCGGTTATAAAAGCACCAAAACCCGGTACCGTTACGCATTGGTAACGATATAATAATGCTGAAATATGTTTTTCGATCATCATAAGGCAAAATTAACCAATCAATACATTTTAAAGAAATTTATTCACAAATGTTATTAACAATTTTTGTTTTTTGTTGATAAGATTTTAAGGTTGAGTGCTTTTGTTGTTTATCAAAATTAAAAAATGATTTATATTTATAAAAGAATGATAATCAAAAAAATAGATGAATACGCAAACTTTAACATCTTACTTGAAATTACTGGCTTGTGAAGGCATTGGTGTATTATCGGCTCGAAAATTATTAGATCTTTCTAAAAACGTAGAAATTTTGTTTGATACCAGCAACAAACAATTTTTCGCTGATTTCAACATACCAAAATCAATAGAAAATACGCTTTTAAAATTTGATAAACACGAAATTATTGAAGAAGAATTAAATTTTATAGAAAAAAACAAAATAGAATGCGTTGGGATTTTAGATGACGAATATCCAAAAATGTTGAAAGAATGTGCCGATGCTCCTGTTATACTATTTTACAAAGGTAATTTTTCGCTTTTAAACAATAATTGTTTGGCTGTAGTGGGTACAAGAAAAATATCGGCTTACGGAAAAGAAACTACAACTAAATTAATGGAACATTTGCAACCGTACAAACCCACAATTGTAAGCGGCATGGCTTATGGCGTTGATATTGCAGCTTATCACGAAGCGCGAAAACAAAATATTCCAACAGTTGGCATTATGGGAACCAGTTTTAAAAAACTGTATCCTGCTGCACACAAAAATTTTTATAATGATTTGTTTAACAACGGTTTAATTATTACCGAATACGCTGGTTTTAATACTTTGGTACCTGAATTGTTTACGCGTCGTAACCGAATTATTGCTGGTTTATGCAGTGCAACCGTAGTAGTTGAAAGTGCCGAAACTGGCGGGTCTTTATCTACTGCCTATTTTGCCAACGATTATGCTCGTGAAGTATATGCAGTTCCGGGAAAGATAAACGATGATTTTAGTAAGGGCTGTTTGCGATTGATACATGAAAACCGAGCACAACTGCTTTATAATTTTGATCATTTAATTACCGATTTAAATTGGAACACAACAGATAAACCTAAAAAAGTAACAGCAATTAAAAAGGAAATCAACTTAAATGATTTTTCAACCTTACAGCAAACTATTTTAAAAAGCTTACAAAACGAATCGTTGCATATTGATGAATTAGCCTTACAAACAAACTTGGATATGTCGGTTTTAAATGCCGAATTAATGATGTTGGAATTAGACGGAATTGTTATTGGTTTACCCGGAAAAGTTTTTAAAGTGAAAGACTAAGATTTCAAAACAATAAAAATTAAGAAGTGCAGTTATATTAAGATAAATTTAAACATACTATTTATGAAAAACTATCTTAAAATTACTACAGTTGCAGCAATGCTGTGTTTAATTTCTTGCGATAAAGAAGATGATAACACCAAAATTGAGCAAGAAGATTTATTTAATTTAAAACTAGGTAGAAATTGGATTTATAAAAACTATTATGGGGATTCGATCCAAGGTATGAAATTTTCTAATACTCTTGATTCAGTTGTTTTAACAGATAAATTTACTTTCGAAAATAAAAACTATTTTAAAAGGGAAACATTTCATAAAAATTTGAATATAGGAAGTTGGGAGTGGAGCAGTGTGAATTACATCTATGTTAATTCTAAAGGTCATTTAGTAACATTTGGAAAAGACCCTAGAGAGAATAATGATCAAAAAGAACATACAATTCACCCTGGAGTAGATAAAGATTTTATATATCAAAATGAAGTTGTTTTTGTTGGAGAATCTTATGGAACTGTTGTTTATAAATTAGAAGATAATCAAAACATAAATGTTGAAGGAAAAGATTATTTTTCCTATCCTTATATTGGAAGATTGCAACCTAACGAGAAAGTTAAAAAAGAGCTTGTTACAGAATCCCATTTTAGTAAAAATATAGGATTAGTAAAAGAAATTAACCCATCTCTTTCAGGATTATCTGTTTTTGAAAAACGTTTAGTTTCTTATAATTAATAAATAAACCCGTGATAAATTTTATCACGGGTTTATTTTAATACCCCAACTTCTCACGAACTTTCGATAAAGTTTCATTTGCTATAATGGCGGCTTTAGCAGCACCTTCGTTTAACAAACGATCAACTTCATCTAAATTGTTCATATAATAGGTGTATTTTTCGCGATGCGTTTTAAATTTCTCGCAAATTAATTCAAACAACGCTTGTTTTGCATGTCCGTAACCATAATTTCCACCTTCGTAGTTGGCTCGCATCTGGCTTACTTGTTCTACAGTTCCTAATAATTTATATAAAGCAAAAACGTTGCACGTATCCGGATTTTTAGGATCTTCTAACGTAGTTGCATCGGTAACAATCGCCATAATTTGTTTGCGTAGCTTTTTATCGTCTTCAAAAATATTAATGAAGTTGTTACGAGATTTACTCATCTTTTCTCCATCGGTTCCTGGGATAATCATAATATCTTCGGCAATTTTAGCTTCGGGTAATACAAAAACTTCGCCCATTTGGTGGTTAAAACGCGCAGCCACATCACGAGTAATTTCCAAGTGTTGTAACTGATCTTTCCCAACAGGAACAAATTCGGCATTGTACAATAAAATATCCGCAGCCATTAACATAGGGTAAGAAAACAAACCTGCATTTACATCAGCCAAACGGTCGGCTTTATCTTTAAAAGAGTGCGCCAGAGTTAATCGTTGAAACGGAAAAAAACAGCTTAAGTACCAGGTAAGCTCGCAAGTTTGTGGTACACTCGATTGTTTGTAGAAAGTTATTCGGTTAGTATCTAATCCACAAGCAAGCCAAGTAGCAGCCACACTGTATGTATTTTCTTTTAATGTTTTAGCGTCTTTAATTTGTGTTGCCGAATGTAAGTCGGCGATAAATAAAAACGTTTCATTTTCAGGATTATTTGCCATTTCAATTGCCGGCAAAATAGCTCCTAAAAGATTTCCTAAGTGTGGTGTTCCGGTACTTTGAACGCCAGTTAATACTTTTGCCATTTTATCGCTTATTATTTTTGACAAATTTAAAGTATTCTACGTAGGTTGTAAAATTTATTTATTTATTAATTTGCAAGGTCAAACTAAACAAACAATGCTGCTTAAAAAAATTGCCTGGTTTTTATGGAAAGTGTGGTTTTATACCCTGATATTAATAGTAATATTGGTGCTATCTCCTTTTTTAATTATTTCGTTATCGACCGATAAATTCTACCGATTCTTTTTTTTGTTAGCTCGTATTTGGGCACATTGTGTTTTTTATGGCATGGGTTTTCGAAAGAAAGTAGTAATCAAACAAAAATTTCAATCAAACAAAAGTTATATGCTAACGGCAAATCACACCTCGATGATGGACATTATGCTGATGTTGATTTTAGTTAAAAATCCGTTTGTATTTGTTGGAAAGAAAGAATTGGCAAAACTACCCATATTTGGCTATTTTTATAAAAGAGCATGCATTTTGGTAGATCGATCAAGTGCAGTAAGCCGACAAAAAACCATGATTAGGGCAGCCGAAAAGTTAGCCAGCGGATTAAGTGTCTGTATTTTCCCTGAAGGCGGTGTACCAAATGATGAATCGGTAATTTTAGATGATTTTAAAGACGGTGCTTTTCGTTTGGCTATTGATTTTGAAATTCCTGTTGTGCCTATAACGTTTATTGGTTTAAAACAACTATTTCCTTTTCGATTTTTTGCTGGAAAACCCGGACTAGTAAAAGTATATCAGCATCCATTTGTTGCAACCCAAGGATTAACCCAACGCGATAAACCCGAATTAAAAGAACAAGTCCGTGAAGTGATTTTGAAACCGTTGTTGAAGTAGTCAATCGTATGTATTAATTTATTGGTTGGTGTGAAGTGATACTGGGTTGAAACACTTTTTTACTATTCATTTAGATGCTATACGATTTTACACTTTATTTAAATATCATCTCAAGTTTTTCATATTTACCATCTATAAAGCATTTTAAATGTTCTAAGGATCCTTCTAAATCGTATCCCCAAGAATCATCAACAATGAATTTTTCCTTTTCTTTAAATAAGCCAAATAATTTTTTTATTTTTTTTGGCCTATTATACCATAAGGAGAATTCAAGTTTGTTTTCACTATCATAGTGTGCGGTTAAACAAAAACTTCTTTGTGTATCAATATTAGTAAAATCTAATGATGGACTAAAATGGATTTCTTCTGGTTTAAACTTTTCTGTAATTCTTAATTTCTCAATCCATGGATATTCTTTTGCAATTTTAAGAATTTCATCTCCATAAAAACTTTCGGAAATATGTTTAATTTCCTTTTCTAAAGGATCGCAAATGGAATATTTAAATTTCATTATTGTTATATTTGTGTTTGTATTAAACACTCAAATATACATTTTTTTAATATTTTATTCTAAAATTCGCATGTTGTGTCGCTGTAAAATAATCGCAAAATATTTGATGAATAGGTTCGTTGGTGTTTGAAGCTTTAATACCTAACTGAAAATATAAATCTAAAATTTTGTGAGATAAATTGGCAACCACTTGTTCACCAAATTGATGAATTTCGATTTGAATATCGCTTGAAATTTCTTGCTGTTGTTCTAACAGATCTTCAATTTTATCTGCAAATAAATAGGTTTTATTTTCTTCTGAGGAAAGATTTTTTCTAAAAGCTGATAGATCTAACTGCGGTCTTATTTTTTCAGCCTCTTCTAGAAAATGTTCAGCCATTCCCAAAAAATTGACCAATAAGGTTAAATCGGCAAAAATGCGGAACGGAATTCGATCTAAAACGGCATCGGTATAAAATTCGTTATAAATAAAACTGTAGTGTTCGTCAACCAAAGTATCATCCACTTTAAAAGAAAAAGTTCCTGTTGCTTTCATGCCCATTGCTTGCCAATCACGAATAATTTTTACCTGATCTTTTGGAATAATAAAAGATCGAATCAATTCTTTACCATTTTCATCTAAAACAGGTTGACTGTTTTCTGTAACTACAGCATTCAACGTAAAATGGCTTAAATGTGGTGCGCCAGTAGCAAAAGTCCAGTTGCCGTTAATTAAAAATTGATTGTTGATCCTTTCGGCAGTTCCGCCAATAGCTCCGCTTCCACCAAAGCATGTACAGTTGTCTTTAAAAAGTTCCGTGGCAATTTCGGGTTTCAGGTTGCGTGAAAAATAGTTTGCTCCGGCACATAAAGTAACCATCCAGCCTAGACTTCCATCTATAAAAGCCAACGATTTTAAAAGTTTTAATCCGTTTGTAAAGTTCAAACCCAAACCGCCATACATTTTAGGAACCCAGATTTGCAACCAGCGTTGTTTATAAATATGGTTGATAACATCTGCAGGAATTTGTTTTGCTCCAAATAACTTTTGCTGTATGGTACAACTATCCATTTTTTTGCTGTTTTAAAATTTTGTGCCAGTTAATGTATCCAAAAATAGCTACAACAAACAAAAAGGCAGACAAAGCAGCGTACAAATACAAATCTTTGTGAATAAGCAACGGAATAGAAAGGATGTTTGAAATGTTTAACAAAACCCAGTTTTCTATTTTGCGTTTTGCCATTAGCCACATTCCAGCCCAAGCAAAAGCAGAAACCAAAGAATCCCACAGAGGAACATCGGAATTTGTGTACGTTTTTAGACTAAAATAAAACAGCACAAACGATACAATTACAATAAGCGCAGTAATTGTTTTTTCACGGTTGTTTGTTTTGGTAATAGGTGTTTCGGTTTGTTGTTTGCCAAATTTCCAATACAGCCAGCCATAAACACTCATAACCAAATAGTAAATGTTCAACGTAAATTCGGCATAAAGTTTATTGCTGTACATAATGTAAAGCGTAAGCAAAATGCCTGCAATACCAAAAAGATAGTTGTGAATGTTGTTGCGTTGCGCCAAAAGCACCTGAACAATTGAAAATAGAACGCCAAACCATTCTATTACAGTAATGTTTTTAATAAGTTCAATCATCATTTTTATACTTTAAATGATGAGATGATAAAGTTACAATCCCTACGCCGGCATTATCCGGATCAGGTGTAGAACGATGTTCTTGGGTATCATCTCAGCCAAAATTGGCACCCCATTGTGTTTGCAAAGATGCTGATTATTATCGAAAATAAAAAATCCCTTTCTTGTTGAAAGGGATTTGCTTTTAAGAACTTTGTTGTTCTTTAATGTATTCTTTAATACGTTCTTCTAATTCTTCCTGAAGTTCTGGGTTGTCTTTAATTAACCCTTTAACAGCATCACGACCTTGACCTAATTTGGTATCGCCATAACTGAACCACGAACCAGATTTTTTCACGATTTCAAAATCTACAGCTAAATCTAAAATTTCACCCGTTTTCGAAATTCCTTCTCCATACATAATATCAAATTCTGCGGTACGGAAAGGTGGTGCCACTTTATTTTTAATGATTTTTACCTTGGTGCGGTTACCCATTACGCTATCGCCGTCTTTAATTTGTGTTGATTTACGAATATCAATACGAACCGATGCATAAAACTTTAACGCATTACCACCCGTTGTAGTTTCTGGGTTTCCGAACATTACACCTATTTTCTCGCGCAATTGGTTAATAAAGAAAACCGTACAGTTGGTTTTAGAAATGGTAGCGGTTAATTTTCGTAAGGCTTGCGACATTAATCGGGCGTGTAATCCCATTTTAGAATCGCCCATTTCACCTTCAATTTCACTTTTTGGCGTTAAAGCAGCAACCGAGTCAATTACCACTAAATCAATGGCACCAGAGCGAATCAGGTTTTCGGCAATTTCCAAAGCTTGTTCACCGTTATCGGGTTGCGAAATGATTAAATTATCAATATCAACACCTAATTTTTGCGCATAAAAACGATCAAATGCATGTTCGGCATCAATAAACGCAGCAATTCCACCTGCTTTTTGCGCTTCGGCAATAGCATGTAACGTTAATGTGGTTTTACCAGACGATTCTGGTCCGTAAATTTCAATGATTCTACCTCGCGGATAGCCCATTACGCCTAAAGCCAAATCTAAACCTAATGATCCCGACGAAATTGCCTCTACTTCTTCTACGGCACTATCGCCTAATTTCATTACGGTTCCTTTACCGTAAGTTTTGTCTAATTTATCTAATGTAAGCTGTAACGCTTTTAATTTTGCTTCTTTGTCTGCACTCATAGTCTCTCTATATTGTATAAAGTAAAAATACTTTATTTTATTGAATTATATAATATTTTTTGTTTTTTGGTTTAAAAGTTGTTTAAAAAGATCTGTTTTTGTAACTTAAACATTCAAATTAAAAAAATTAGCTATGAAAAAAATCTTTTTAATTGCCAGTCTGTTAATGGTAACGCTTTACAGTTGCAAAAATAACAAAGAAGAACGACAAAAAGAGTCGTTAGAAAAAAAATTTGAAAGAAAATACGAAAAGGCTCAAGATTATACCTATACAAATTGGGTTTTAAAAAGCAGCGATTCGGTTCGGAAAATATTTAAGGAAAAATTTACTTCAAAAGAATTAACAACCATTGTTGCTTTAAATAGGGTTGATAAAAGTACGTTTGCTACAGTAGATACTTTGTTGATTCCAGATCAGTTTGATGACGATTTTTTGGCTTATTCTCCATTTCCTTATACTTTAAGTAGTGCGAAAGATGTTAAAAAACTAGCGATTTTCTCGTATCCTATTCAAGCGTATGGTTTGTACGAAAACGGCGAATTGATTAAATGGGGACCATCAAGTATGGGATCTAAACAACATTTAACACCCGAAGGTTTGTTTTTTTGTAACTGGAAAGGGGAAGAAGTTATTTCAAGTTTTGATGACGAGTGGGTATTGCGATGGAATTTCAACATAGAAAACAAAGAGGGTATTGGTTGGCATCAATATCAATTGCCAGGTTATCCAGCGTCGCATTCTTGTTTGCGTTTGTTAGAAGCCGATGCTAAATGGATGTACGATTGGGCCGATGAATGGATTTTAGCTGATAAAGAAACCGTGAAGGCTAAAGGAACACCGGTTATTGTTTATGGAAGTTATGATTTTGAAGGAAGAAAACCCTGGTTAGATCTTGCAAAAAACAGTCATGCAAACGATATTTCGGCTGAAACCTTAAACGGAATTGTTGGTAAATATCAGGCAGAAATACTAAAAGAACAGAAAAATCGCGAGACAGTTTCGGCAGGAAAATAATTTATCAGCAATAAAATACACTCTTATTTCAACAATCGGTTTTTTTATTACATTCGTATAAAAATTGCACATGAAAAAAATTATAATTATTGGATTGATTTTATCTTTTGTGGTTGCGTGTAAAAAAGAACCCGTAAAAGAAATTCCAGAGGTTGATACAACTGTTATTCAGCATGATATCGAAACAAAAGTAGATTCTATCGCTATAAAAAGGAACGATTCTATTGCATTGGCAAAGAAAGATTCTGTAGCTGCGGTTAAAAAGGCTGCAATCGAAAAAAATAAAAAATCTAAGAAGTTTACTGTTTATAAAGGCGATGCGTTTAGTTATTGGCCTATAAAAAACAGCGATTCGTTACGCAAACTGTTTTACAACACGTTTACAAAGGAGCAGCAATATACCATTGCGGCATTAAATCGTATAGATACCGATCACATTAAAACGCGCGACACCTTAATTGTTCCAAACGAATTTAAATCGACTTTTATAGATTATACGCCCTTTCCACGTAAGTTAGATAATTTGGCAGAAGTTCCTAAAACGGTTATTTTTTCTTACCCGATACAAGCTTATGGGGTGTACGAAAATGGAAATCTGGTAAAATGGGGACCAACCAATATGGGCAAACAATCGGCTCAAACTCCGCGCGGACTGTTTTTTACTAATTGGAAAGGCAGAAAGGTTACAAGTACCGTTGATGATGAATGGATTTTAAACTGGAATTTTAACATAAGTAATTCAGGTGGTGTAGGTTGGCATCAGTATGCTTTACCAGGATATCCGGCATCGCATTCCTGTTTACGTTTGTTAGATGCCGATGCGCAATGGCTGTACAATTGGGCAGATCAGTGGGTTTTGGCAGATAAAAAAACAGTAAAAGTAAAAGGTACACCTGTAATTGTTTTTGGCGATTACAAGTTCGGTGTAAAAGGGATTTGGTATCAGTTGGTAGAAAATCCTGAAATCACTAATATTTCTAAATCACAATTAGAAGCAATTGTAGAACCCTATTTAGCCGAAATATTTAACCAGCAAGCTATTCGAGAAGAATACAAGAAATCTAAAACAACTACTGTAAAAGAAGATAGTTTAAAAACTGTTAAGGATACTATTAATTAATTTGTTATATTTATGGTTTATTAACTATTTAATTAACAAATTATGAATATAAAATTATTTTTCTTTTTATTAATCCCTTTTTTGGGAGTATCTCAAGCACAGATTGGGCAAACATTACTAGGTGATTTACCTGGTGATGAGATGGGGTATAGTGTTGCAATTTCAGCTAATGGGAAAATTATCGCAATGGGTGCTCCAGGAAATGATGGTAATGGTGCAAATTCTGGTCTTGTTCGTGTGTATGAAAATATTGCAGGAGTATGGATGCAATTGGGCACAGACATTTATGGAGGAAATTATAATTCATGGGGTCCAAGGAATGGTTTTAGCGTATCATTATCAGCAGATGGTAAAATTTTGGCAATGGGAGCTCCTTATAACGGTCCAGGAATACATTCGAGCGGATATGTAAGAGTTTTTAAATATATATCAGGATCATGGTCTCAAATTGGTTCTGATATAGGTGGTGCTATTTCACAAATTGATGTTGGAGCAAGTGTTTCTCTTTCTGCCGATGGTAATACAATAGCAGTAGGGGCTTATGGCTCTACACCGCTTGATTTTCCTGGTCATGTTAGTATTTACAAGAATATTGGTGGAAGTTGGGTACAAGTTGGGAATAATATAAATGGAAAAAATAATGGCGATTGCTTTGGTAGATGTGTTTCTATATCAGATGATGGAAATGCAGTTGCGATTGGTGCAGCACACGGATCTACATCTATACCGGGTTATGCAGGTGTTTATAAAAATATCTCAGGTGTTTGGACACAAGTAGGACAAGATTTGGTTAGTAAAAATCTAGGTGATTTTTATGGGCAAAGTGTTTCGTTGTCAACAAATGGGGATGTGATAGCGATAGGGTCTCTAATGGGTTTGGTAAATGTTTTTGAAAACATTTCTGGAGTTTGGAGCCAGATAGGTACAGATATTAAAGATTATAATTATCCGTACACGTACAAATTGGGAGAAGGTGTATCTCTTTCATCAAATGGTAAAACACTAGCTGTGAGGGGTGATAAGATTACGAGAATATATGAAAATATTAATAGTAATTGGGTGCAAAAAGGTGTTGATATACATGCTGGTCAAAATCAATATTACGGCTGGGCATTTGGTTTGGGCATTTCGATTTCTAAGGATGCTTCAACTGTAGTTATAGGTAACTCTGCTTTATCTAATCAGTCTGGATCTGTTAAAGCTTACGATTTAACAAAGACAGCATCATCTAACAAATTTGTTTTAGATAACTTTAATATCTATCCAAACCCAGCATCAAATATCTTGAATATTAGTTTAGAAAGCAATTTGGTTTTTGAAAAAGCGGTTCTTTATACCAATCTAGGTCAAATTGTAAAAGAAACTAATCAAAAGGTTATTAATGTTAGTGCGTTAGCAAAAGGAATCTACTTTGTTGAAGTAACCACAAATCAGGGAAAAGCTACAAAAAAAGTAATCATAAAATAGTACGAGTTTAAATTAGACTTATTTCAAATTACAGGTTCGGTGTTTAATAGATTAGTTGTTTTTGTATTTTTATTAAAACAATTAATAATTATGAAAAAGAATTTAATTTATATAGCAAGTTTTCTGTTGGTAGGTTTGGTACTAATGTCTTTTAATCAACTAACAAAAGATGCCGATTATGAGAGTGTATCTAACGATGGATTTAAAAATTTAAAAATCCTTCCCAAAGATATTTCTAAAGACAGTTTAATGGCTTTAATGAAAGGTTATAATCAGGCGTTAGGTGTAAAATGTAACCACTGTCATACCATGGATAAATCATCAGACGACAAACATGAAAAAGAAATTGCGCGCCACATGATTAAGCTAACAAACGAGTTAAATGCCAAAGAATTTGCACCAATTGGCGAGCAATATGCACAAGCTATTGAATGTGCTACCTGTCATCGCGGTTCTACAAAACCCATGAATGATACCAAAAAATTTATGGAGGCAAAAAAATAATACTTTTTTAATTATAATTTATAATCCACTGATAAAATGTTTATTAGTGGATTTTTTTTGTTATATTTACCTGTATTAATCTGTAAATTAACAAATTATGAAAAAATATACTTTTTTAAATAGTTTTCTTTTAATGCTTTTTATAGTGTGCTCTGTGGTTTCATGCCGGTATTTCGACGATGCCATTATAACGCCGGTTCCATCAAACTGTAATGAAAAAGCGGTGGTTGATGGTGCTTATCTATCTAACATTAAAACGACAAATTACGGAATAACTCAAGTAGTTTTAAACGGTGATTGTTTAGAAGTTACTGTTAGTTCTAGCGGATGTAATCCTGATAATTGGGATATGAATTTATTTGCAGCAGTGAGTCCCTTAATAGTTGCTCCTACAGTATATATTGCAAAAATAGAATTGATTAACAACGAAGCATGTTTGGCGGTTTTTCAAAAAACGGTTTCGTTTGATTTAAAACCTTTACAAATAGCAACCATTAAAGAAATACAAATTTGGTTAGATGGGTGGAATACGCCAATATTCTATAAATATTAAATCAATTTAATAGCAGAAATGAAAAAATTAATTTTGCTAATTAGTTTGGTAGTTTTTAATTCATGCGATTTTATGGATGATGCGCCAGTATCAATTTTAAATTGGCGTAACCAACTTACCATGGTTAATGCTACTCAATTTGAAAATATTGATAGTTCTAACTACAACGTAGAAAATGTTGTATTAACTGGCAATTGTTTAGAAATTACTATCAGTTCAAACGGATGCAATCCTAATAATTGGGATATGAATTTTATTGTTTCAGAAATGGTGGTAGAAACAAATCCTGTTGAATATAAAACAAAAGTTGAGTTGATAAATAAAGAAGATTGCTTATCGGTTTTTCAAAAAACAGTGTCGTTTAATTTAAATACATTACAAATATCTGGATCAGATAAAATTCAAATAAATATACAAGGTTGGAAAACACCTATAATTTATCACTATTAAATTCCTGATTTTTATCATTTGATGGTTAAAAGATATAAACTAACTTTGCAACCGAATTCTTCCATTTAGAGTTCGGTTTTTATTTTTTACATACTTAAAACGTTTATAGCATGCAACTGTACAACACTTTAAGCGCAGAAGAACGCGCAAAATTAATCGAAGAAGCGGGTCAAAAACGCATTACACTTTCTTTTTATCAATACGCCCATATTCAAGACCCACAAAAATTCAGAGACGATTTGTTTTTGGCTTGGTCAAAGTTAGATGCTTTAGGCAGAACCTATGTAGCAACCGAAGGTATTAATGCACAAATGAGCGTTCCTGCCGAAAATTTTGAAGCGTTTCGCAACACTTTAGAAGCTTACGAATTTATGAAAGGCATCCGCTTGAATGTTGCTGCCGAACAAGACGATTTATCGTTTTTAAAGCTCACGGTAAAAGTACGCCATAAAATTGTTGCCGATGGTTTAGACGACGCTACGTTTGATGTAACCAACAAAGGAGTCCATTTAAATGCCAAGGAATTTAACGAAATGTTGAACGATCCCGATGTGGTTTTGGTCGATTTTCGCAACCACTACGAAAGTGAAGTGGGGCATTTTACAGGTGCTATTACACCAGATGTAGATACTTTTCGTGAATCACTGCCTATTATCAACGAGCAATTAAAAGATTTAAAAGAATCTAAAAAGTTAATGATGTATTGTACCGGCGGTATTCGTTGCGAAAAAGCCAGTGCGTACTTTAAACATCAGGGTTTCAAAAATGTTTTCCAGTTAGAGGGCGGTATTATAGAATATACCCGTCAGGTAAAAGCACAAGGATTAGAAAGTAAATTTATTGGCAAAAATTTTGTGTTCGATCACCGTTTGGGCGAACGCATTACCAATGATATCATTGCAAACTGTCACCAATGCGGTAAACCATGCGATACCCATATTAATTGCGCCAATGAAGCTTGTCATTTATTGTTTATTCAATGCAATGAATGCCACGAAGCCATGCACGGATGCTGTTCTAATGAATGTGTTGAGGTGATTCAGTTACCAGAAGAAGAACAAAAACGCTTACGTCAAGGAGTTCAAAAAGGAAATTTAATCTTTAAAAAAGGAAAATCGGCTGCTTTAAAGTTTAAAAAAGAACGCAATGTTTTTGAAGAAGTTGTTCCTGTAAAAGTAGCAACTGTAACCGAAATTCGTAAGAAAAAACACGAACGTAAAGTTTTGGTAGGGCAAGGCGAGCATTATTTCACAAAAGCATCGGTAGCTCAATTTTTAATTACAAATCACGAAATAAAAGTTGGCGACGAAATTTTAATTTCCGGACCATCAACAGGTGAAGAACGTTTTGTTTTACAAGCTTTTAAAGTAAACGGACAAGATGCCCATATAGCAAAAACCGGGGATAAAATTACTTTTACAGTACCGTTTCGCGTGCGTTTGTCTGATAAAATGTTTGTTATTCAGAAAGAAAATTAATTTTTTTAAATACTTTATAGAAAGCAAGTTTGTAAATTACTAACTTGCTTTTTTTATTCAGGTTAAATGGCATGTTCACAAACGAAAATAATTATTATTGGAAAAAATTTAGTGATGAAATTAATGCTGATTTTATGGAAAGGAAATATTGGCATTCAGCTAAATGTTTTTATGATTACAAAGGGTTTAAAATAATTTTTGATAACTACACGCACCATGCAATATCTGGGAGAAACAGTATAGATTCTTATTTAACTAGAATTTATGTTTTATTTAATTGTGACAAAATTTTACACTTGAAATTACAAGAGAGAAGTATTTTAAACGTAATGATAAACATTTTTAATTCCAAAAAAATAAAATTGAATAATCAATTGCTTGATGATAGATTTATTATAAGTTCAAAAGAAAAAAGAAGTTTAATAATTCTTTCAAAAACTGTTGAAAAGTTAATTGAATCAAATATCAAATACTTATTTGTTGACGATAATGAAGGGATTTGGGGAGATAAGTTAAATGTTAATCAATTTGAATTAGCTACATATATTGATAACTATAAAGTCGATTATTCTAATTTATATAAAATAAAAGAGCTTTTCGAGATTTTAATTGACAATTTAATTTCCGATTACAATATAAAAAGTTTAAAATAATGAAAAAAATATATCACTTAAAAACGTGCGATACTTGTAAGAAAATTTTAAAACAGATTAAAAATTTAGATCAATTTGAATTACAAGAAATCAAAACCAATCCAATTACCGAAGAACAACTGGCAGAAATGTATGCTCACACAAAAAGTTACGAAGCTTTGTTTAACAAGCGCGCCCAACTGTATAAAGAATTAGGCTTAAAAGATAAAAACTTAACCGAAACCGATTATAAAAAATATCTTTTAGAACATTATACTTTTTTGGCACGACCTGTTGTTTTTTATAACGATTATATTTTTGTGGGTAATAGTCAAAAAAATATAGAAAAAATGCTGCAAATTATTGATTAGTTAATTTTTTTGTTAACTTTAACATAAATATAAAAAATTAAGTTGATGAAAAAATTATTTGCAGAGTTCTTCGGAACTTTTTGGTTAGTGTTTGGAGGCTGTGGGGCAGCGGTTTTTGCAGCAGGTGTTCCTGATATTGGTATTGGTTTGGCTGGTGTTTCTTTGGCATTTGGTTTAACCGTATTAACAATGGCGTATGCTGTTGGACACATTTCGGGCGGACATTTTAATCCAGCGGTATCGTTTGGGTTATTGGTAAGTGGGCGTTTTCCTGCTAAAGATTTATTTCCTTATATTGTATCGCAGGTTTTAGGAGCAACGGTTGCTGCAGCTTGTTTATACATCATTTTAAACGGAGCCGGAGCTTTCTCTACAGAAGGTGCTGGTGCGTTTGCTACAAACTTCTATGAAATGGAAGGTTATGCAGGCAGAAGTTATAGTATGGGTGCTGCTTTTTTAGCAGAGTTTTTACTTACTGCTTTTTTCCTAATAATCATTTTAGGAGCAACAGATAAATGGGCAAACGGTAAATTTGCAGGTATTGCCATTGGTTTGGCTTTAACCTTAATCCATTTAATATCAATTCCAATTACTAATACATCGGTAAACCCTGCGCGTTCAACCTCACAGGCATTATTTGTGCAAGGCGAAGCATTATCGCAATTGTGGCTGTTTTGGCTGGCGCCAATTGCAGGGGCAATTGTCGGTGGGTTAATTTACAGATACCTGCTTCAAAAAGAAGAAGCTTAAAAAATGAAAAAGAGAATGTTGAAAAGCATTCTCTTTTTTTTATATATCATGTAGTTGTTTTAAGGTAATAAACAATCGGTTTATTTTTTTATTTGTTTAGAAATTAAAAAAATACGTTGTTTAATACTAAATTCATTAAATTCGCACATTGAATTAAAAAACAGTACCATGAGCACCAAATTCACAGAATATAAAGGATTGAATTTACCTAACATAGCCAACGAAGTATTGGCATACTGGAAAGAGCAATCTATTTTTGAACAGTCGGTTACTTCTCGCGAAGGCAATCAACCGTTTGTGTTTTTTGAAGGACCACCTTCAGCAAACGGTCAACCCGGTATTCACCACGTGATGGCTCGTGCTATTAAAGATATTTTTTGTCGATATAAAACGCAAAAAGGGTTCCAAGTTAAGCGTAAAGCAGGTTGGGATACCCATGGTTTACCTGTTGAATTAGGTACCGAAAAAGAATTGGGCATTACCAAAGAAGACATCGGAACCAAAATTTCGATTGAAGAGTATAACGAAGCATGTAAACGAACCGTAATGCGTTATACCGATTTATGGAACGATTTAACTGAAAAAATGGGGTATTGGGTAGATATGGAAGATCCGTACATTACCTATAAACCAAAATATATGGAATCGGTTTGGTGGTTGTTAAAAGAAATTTATGACAAGCAGCTAATGTACAAAGGCTACACCATTCAACCGTATTCTCCAAAAGCAGGAACTGGGTTATCTTCGCACGAAGTAAACCAGCCGGGTTCGTACCGCGATGTTACCGATACCACTATTGTAGCGCAGTTCAAAACCATTGAAGAATCGTTACCTGATTTCTTAAAAGGATTTGGACCCATCGACATCATGGCTTGGACAACCACACCTTGGACGTTACCAAGTAATACCGCCTTAACTGTTGGTCCAAAGATTGATTATGTTTTGGTAAAAACATTCAACCAATACACCAACCAACCTATCAATGTCATTTTAGGGAAACCTTTGGTAGCAAAACAATTTGCAGGTAAATACTTCGCTGTAGAATCAGAAGAAGAATTAGCAAACTACAACGAAGGCGATAAAAAAATCCCTTATATGGTGGTTGCAGAATGTAAAGGAGCCGATTTAGTGGGTATTCGTTACGAGCAATTATTGCCTTATGCGTTGCCTTACGAAGATGCAGACAAAGCCTTTCAAGTGATTCCTGGTGATTTCGTAACTACCGAAGATGGTACAGGTATCGTTCACACAGCGCCTACGTTTGGTGCCGATGATGCCAAGGTGGCTAAAGATGCAGGTGTGCCGCCAATGTTGGTTTTAGATGAAAACGGAAATGCCGTGCCATTAGTAGATTTACAAGGTCGATTTGTGGCTCAAATGGGCGATATGGCTGGTAAATACGTTAAAAACGAATATTACAACGATGGCGAAGCTCCTGAAAAATCAGTTGATGTAGAGATTGCCATCCGTTTAAAAGAAGAAAACAAAGCCTTTAAGGTTGAAAAATACGTGCACAGTTATCCACATTGTTGGAGAACGGATAAGCCAATTTTATACTATCCGTTAGATTCTTGGTTCATCAAGGTGACGGAAGTTAAAGATAAAATGTTCGAATTGAACGAACAAATCAATTGGAAACCTAAAGCTACAGGAGAAGGTCGTTTTGGAAACTGGTTGAAAAATGCCAACGACTGGAACTTATCACGCTCACGTTATTGGGGAATTCCATTGCCAATTTGGAGAACCGAAGATAAAACTGAAGAAATCATCATTGGTTCGGTAGAGCAATTAGTTGCCGAAATTCAAAAATCGATTGCTGCGGGTGTTCAGAAAGAAAATCCATTCGAAGGATTTGTAGTTGGCGATATGAGCGAAGCAAACTATGATAAAATCGATTTACATAAAAATGTGGTTGATGATATCGTGTTAGTTTCAGCATCAGGAAAACCAATGAAACGCGAAGCCGATTTGATTGATGTTTGGTTCGATTCAGGTTCAATGCCTTACGCACAATGGCATTATCCATTCGAAAACAAAGAAATGATCGACGGAAACGAGTCATTCCCTGCGGATTTCATCGCAGAAGGTGTCGATCAAACACGTGGTTGGTTCTATACATTACACGCTATTGGAACATTAGTGTTCGGACAAAAAGCGTACAAAAACGTTGTGTCAAACGGATTGGTGTTAGACAAAAACGGACAAAAAATGTCGAAGCGTTTGGGTAATGCCGTAGATCCATTTACAACATTGGCAGAACATGGGCCTGATGCTACGCGTTGGTACATGATTTCGAACGCCAATCCTTGGGACAACTTAAAGTTCGATTTAGACGGAATTACCGAAGTTCGCCGTAAATTTTTCGGAACGTTGTACAACACCTATTCGTTCTTTGCGTTATATGCAAATATCGATGGATTTACATATAGCGAAGCCGAAGTGCCATTAGAAGATCGCCCGGAAATAGACCGTTGGATTTTATCAGAACTAAATTCGTTGATTCAAACGGTTGACGAAGCGTATGCGGATTACGAACCAACCAAAGCAGCACGAGAAATTTCTGAATTTGTTCAAGAGAATTTATCCAATTGGTACGTGCGTTTATGCAGAAGAAGATTTTGGAAAGGCGAATATGCGCAAGATAAAATTGCAGCGTATCAAACCTTATATACCTGTTTAGAAACTGTAGCGAAGCTTTCGGCACCAATCGCACCATTTTTTATGGATCGTCTTTACAAAGATTTAACACAAACAACTGCAAAAGAATCATTTGAATCTGTACATTTGGCGGAATTTCCAAAATTTGACACTGAAATTGTTAATAAGTCGTTGGAAAGTAAAATGGAAAAAGCGCAAATTGTATCATCTTTAGTGTTATCATTGCGTAAGAAAGAAATGATTAAAGTACGCCAGCCGTTACAAAAAGTAATGATTCCTGTTTTAGACGAAAATCAAAAGGCAGAAATTGAGGCGGTTGCAGATTTAATCAAGGCTGAGGTAAATGTGAAGGAAGTAGAATTGTTAAGCGATGCATCGGGAATTTTGGTAAAACAAATTAAACCGAATTTTAAAGCATTAGGTCCGCGTTTTGGTAAAGAAATGGGCAACATTGCAAAAGCAATTCAGAATTTTTCGCAAGAGCAAATCAGTGACATAGAGAAAAACAACGAAATTTCGTTGGAAATCTCAGGAAATAGCGTTAAATTAACAAATGAAGATGTTGAAATTTCATCGCAAGACATCGAAGGTTGGTTGGTTGCCAATGCAAATGGAATTACCGTTGCTTTAGACATTACCATCACCGACGAATTGCGAAAAGAAGGAATTTCACGCGAATTGGTAAACAGAATTCAAAACATCCGTAAAGATTCAGGATTCGAAGTTACCGATAAAGTAAAAGTTCAAATACAAGAAAATTCAATTATCGAAGAAGCTGTTAAGGCAAATTTAGAATACATTAAGGCAGAAACATTAACCGATTCATTAGAATTTGTAAGTGAATTGCCAAATGGCACAGATATTGAATTTGACGATTTAATAACCAAAATTAGTGTAAAGAAGTAAAATTGATAAGTTATGGAAAAGGAGAATGTACAAGTAAGATATTCAGATGCAGATTTAGCTGAATTCAAAGAAATTATCTTAAAGAAAATAGAGAAAGCACAAGCAGATTTAGATTTGATTAAAAGTGCTTATATGAACGATTTAAATAATGGTACCGATGATACATCGCCTACATTTAAAGCGTTTGAAGAAGGTAGCGAAACGCTTTCTAAAGAAGCAAACTCGCAATTGGCAACACGTCAAGAAAAGTTTTTGCGCGATTTGCGTAACGCTTTAGTGCGTATAGAAAACAAAACCTACGGTATTTGCCGTGTAACCGGTAAACTTATTGAAAAAGACCGTTTAAAATTGGTGCCGCATGCTACTATGAGTATGGAAGCCAAATTGCAACAACGTTAATTACTAAAACGCTCTTAATTAAGAGCGTTTTTTGTTTTAAATACCTTACATTTGTGCAAAATTTTTGCATAGTATGTCGTTCAATAAGGCTTTATTTTTAGCGATTGTAGTAATTCTTATCGATCAAATTTCAAAGATATTTATCAAAACAACTTATGCGCTTGATGGCGGATTTGAGGTGTTTGAATGGTTTCGTATTCATTTTATAGAAAACGATGGAATGGCTTGGGGGGTTGAACTTCCCGGTAATTACGGCAAGTTGTTATTAACCTCGTTTAGAATAGTCGCTGTTGGCGGAATTTTATATTGGTTACACGATTCTGTTAAAAAACATAGCTCTAACATATTAATTGTTGCTATTGCGCTTATTTTAGCCGGTGCCGTGGGTAATATCATTGATTCAGTGTTTTACGGAGTCATTTTTAACGATAGTCACGGTCAGGTAGCTACTTTATTTAATGATCAGCCTTACGGCACGTGGTTTCATGGTAAAGTGGTAGATATGTTTTATTTTCCTATTTGGAAAGGATATTTGCCGGATTGGTTGCCTTTTTGGGGCGGAAAGTACTTCACGTTTTTCAATGCTATTTTCAATGTTGCCGATGTAGCTATTTCAGTAGGTGTTGGTTTACTCATTGTGTTCAATAAAAAAGTTTTTAAATAAGATTTCTGCTCAAACAGAAATCTTTTTTTATCTTTAAATATTAAACTAAAATAAATTTTATGGAAGCATTTCAGTTAGCCGCACAGGCAACAAAACAAGAACAAGCTACATTTTATAAAAAAACCTATTTAAATTTAGCTTTAGGTTTGGTGGCATTTGTAATTTTAGAAGCCCTTTTTTTACGCATTGATCCTTTGGTTGATTTCATGGTAAGTTTAACTCAAGGCTATTTGTGGTTAGTATTGTTAGGCGGTTTTATGGGCGTAACCTACATTGCCCAAAAAATGGCTTATAACAACAGCAGTTTATCTAAACAATATTTAGGTTACTTTTTATACATAGTTGCCGAAGCGTTGATTTTTGTACCGATACTTTACATTGCTATTTATTACACAGGTAGTTACGAATTATTAACCCAGGCAGCAATTATCACAGGCAGTTTGTTTTTAGGATTGACCTTTGTGGTATTTAGTACCAAAGCCGATTTTTCATTTCTACGTAGTATTTTAGCGATCGGATTTTTCGTAGCAATAGGCGCAATCGTTGCAGGAATGTTGTTTAATTTCGATTTAGGCTTGTGGTTCTCAATTGGTATGATTGTTTTAGCCTCGGGATCAATTCTGTACAACACACATCAAATTAAAAACCAATTTGGTACTAACCAATATATTGCGGCAGCATTGTCTTTATTTGCATCATTAATGTTGTTGTTTTGGTACGTTTTACGTTTGTTAATGAGCAGAAATTAATAATAAACAAGGTATTTGATAAATTAAAAAGTCCCGCATTTGCGGGACTTTTTACAACTAAACTAACCAAAATAAATTTTCCTTTTCATAACTTATATCGGTTAATCAATTAGTGTGCCAAAAATATTATTTCAATAGAAAAACTAAAAATATTGCCGGGATAAAATAAATTACAATTGTGCGTGCACCGTCGTAATCTTTTGCAATACGCTGACCATAAAGTAACAATAACAGTGTAATACAAGAAATAATTGCCGAGTATAACGCAATTTCTTTACAATCGTTAAATAAAAACCAAATGCCTGCCAAAGCTAAAATTCCTGCAATAATTTCCAAAATCAAAATAATTCCTAACGAAAAAGGCACTTTATTGCCTAAAAAGGTATTGGCAAAATGCGATTTTAACCACCCAACATTTCCTTTCCAATCAATTATTTTATCGTAACCCGATTGTAGAAAGGTTACCGCCAAAAACAGTAAAATAAGTATTTCTGTAATATAGTTCATATTGTTTTGTTTTAGGTAAAGATAAAATTTTTTGTAATTCAAACACTAAATCATCAGAACTTGTATCATTCACAAATAACATTTGTGTATAAAAAAAGTGGTAAGGATTTTTCCTAACCACTTTATAATGTATCATTCAAAACCGTTTTATTTAATTTCGGTAACAAATTTTTCTTTTGGCTGACGCACTTTTTTCATTCCTTGTAACCAATCGCCTTCTGTAGCGCGATACCCAAGTGCCAATATAGTTTGCGATTTTAATCCTTTTGCTTTTAATCCTAATAATTCATCTAAATCATTGTTTACAAAACCTTCCATTGGCGTAGCATCTACTTTTAGCATAGCTGCTGCTGCAATAGCGGTGCCAAAACCTATATAAGCTTGTTTTGCTGTATGTGCTGCTTGTTGCTCTTGGGGCATGCCTAATAATTGAGCTTTTAACGTAGCTTTGTATTCATCGGTTGTGTTCAGTGGCAATCCACGTTCGGTATTCATATGGTCAAAAATGCCATCAATGCGTTCATCGGTATATTTATCCCATGATGCAAAAATTAATAGGTGAGATCCATCAACAATTTGTGATTGTCCGTATGCTATTGGTTGTATTTTTTCTTTTAATTCTTTGTTGCTAACTACAATAATTTCAAAAGGTTGCAAACCCGATGAAGTAGGTGCTAAATGTGCCGCTGTAACAATTTGTTGCACGTTGTCGTCGGCAACTTGTTCTCCGTTCATTTTTTTTGTAGCGTATCTCCAGTTTAATGCATTTATTAATTCCATAGTTTGTTTTTGTTTTTATACCACAAAGATAAGAATGCTTGGGTTTATTGTGCTTAATATAGATTAATAAAAAACGCGGAGTTATCTTCCGCGTTTGTGATTGTTTTTTTGCATGTGGTTTGGCTTACCCGTTTTTTTGTAATGTTTCTTTTGCTTTTTTGGTGTATAACGTTTTGCCGATTTATCGCCATGTAGTTTTTTATGCTGTCCGGGCGGTATGCGTTTATGTGTGGTGCGATGCGATGCAGGTGTATGTACTACACAGCTTGTTAGTGATAACGAAAACGCCATAAGGATCATAAATATGTCTAAATAACGAGCTGTTCTGCCTAAAAATAACTTTTTCATAGATTAAAACTTTATTGTATTTGTTGGTGTAATACAATAATCGAGCCGTATATCTTCTGAAAAAATATTTGTAATGACAGGTTCCGGATTAAAAAACGACAAACCTATTTTTACAACGTTTGGTTTACATTTTGATAAAAACAAATCATAAAAACCTTTGCCGTAACCCACGCGGTTTCCAAAAACATCATAAGCCAATAATGGAACAAACACTACATCAATGTTATCATCGGTTACTTTAAACCCATTTTGTGGTTCGGGAATATTCCATTCGTTTTTTTTAATGGTTACATTATCGGTAAGTAACACATGTTCCATTGTGCGAGTTTCAAAATCAGACTTGGAAACAATTACATTTTTATCTTTTCCGTTTAAAATATGCAGCAGATAATCGGTTTGTACTTCTTTGTGTTCGTGAATCGATAAAAAAAGATGGTAATTTTCAAAATCCCAAATAGGTAGTTTTAGCGATTCATTCGCAATTTGCAGACTTAAATCTTCAATGGCATCAAAACTTAAATCGTTCCGTAATTTTTTATACTTGCTGCGTAATTCTTTTTTAGTCATTTTTTAATTTGGTTGAAATATGATAAACAGCATCGCCCTGAAAAACAATGGCAGCTTGGTTTTTACAAATGATATATCCATTGGTAGGAGCCAAAATAGGTTCTTCTACCACACCATACGGATCGGTTATTTTACCCAATTGCATGCCAGCTTTTACAAAGGTGCCTGGCCGTACAAAATTATGCAGCAAACCCGAATATTGTGCCCTGATCCATGTAGAGTTTTCTATATAAATCATTTTCCTATCTGGTTTCTGTACGGTAAAATTGTTGTTGAGCATTTGCAGTTTATCTAAAAAGCGAACGGTTCCTTGCAGACCTTCTTCAATGATATCGTTATTGATATCTAATGCTTTACCACCTTCAAACAGCAAATATTTTTTACCTAATTTATCACATGCAGCCCGGAAAGATCCTTCAATATTTTTTGAATACAGTATAAAATGGGTAGAAAAAGCTTCTGCCAACGCATCTAATTCCTCGTTATTTGGTTCGAGACGGATTTGGGGTACATTAAATCTGCCACGCCCACCAGCATGATAATCAATAATGTAATCAACCATGGGAATAATATCCTGCATAATTCGGTAAGCAAAACGGCTAGCCAAAGAACCCGATTGTGATCCTGGAAAAACCCGGTTTAAATCTCTGCCGTCAGGGAAATCTCTTGACTGGTTAACGAAACCGAATACATTAACCAACGGAATGCAGATAATGGTACCGCATTTAGGGTAATTAATTCCTTGACGAATCACTTGTCGTATAATTTCAATACCAGTTAGCTCGTCGCCATGTAATCCAGCTGTTAACAATACGGTTGGGCCATCGTAAACAGACCGAGAAACAATGATTGGAATTTTTAACTCCGTCATTGTATGTAGGGTTGCAATATTTAATTCTATGGTTTTTGTTTCGCCCGGTATAACCGATTTGCCTAAAATTTCAAAATTACGTGTAGTAAAGTGCATTTATTAAATTTTATGAAAATCATAACTTAAAGATACTCTTTTAACCTTTAAGTATTACAAAAACTTAATGTAAATTTGTTGTGCAACCCAATGCCACTATGACAACAAATTCCGATATTTCTTTACAATTGCAAACATTGCCCCATTTACCGGGTGTTTATCAGTATTTTGATAAAGATCAAAAGTTGTTGTACGTTGGCAAAGCAAAAAACTTAAAAAAACGGGTTTCATCGTACTTTAATAAAACACACGACAATGCCCGCTTGAATGTTTTGGTCAGAAAAATTGCTGCCATTAAACACATTATTGTTGAAACAGAAAGCGATGCTTTGCTGCTAGAAAATAATCTGATTAAAAATTTACAGCCGCGTTACAATATTTTATTGCGTGACGATAAAACCTATCCGTGGATTTGTATTAAAAACGAACGTTTTCCAAGAGTTT
>JBEBXO010000009.1:0-51880 GCA_040391585.1 Paenimyroides ummariense
GTGTTTATTCGTTAATTATTTTATTGTAATATAATTTTTTAATTTATTTTAATCTTTCTTAAAAAAGATTAAAATATTATAACCTGCATTTTTTTTTCTTCTTGATAGATCCTTATTTAAACCCGTAAAAGATCAAAATGTTAAATTCCAAATTATCATCTGTAACTTCAATTAATACAATGTATTAGTTATAAAAAACACATTTTTATTATCAATTCAGATAAAATTAGGGCTTAATATTCAGGAATATCTATTGTACTATCCTTTATGCAAGACGCTAGCAACTTGTAATATTATCAACTTAACAACCTAACTTATTATGAATTCGAGAAATAGTAACAGAAGAGGTTCAAATTCAAGAAACTCGCAAGGATCTTCTCATGATGATATGAGAGAACTACATGAAGAAATTTACCAATTAGGATACGAACACGGATATGAAGACGGTTCTGAAGACGAGGAATACGATGATGATTTCTCTGATTTTGAAGACGACTTTAGTCATGGTTCTTCATCTGATGATGACGATTTTGACGATGATGATTACGATGACGATGATGATTTTGAAGATGACGATATGGATGATGATGATTACGACGATGATTACGATGATGATGATTTTGAAAGAGATTCTCAAGGAAGATTTACTTCAAGAGGTGGTTTAGGTCGCAGATCAAGTTCTAATTCAGGTCGTGGCGGATCTTCCTCAAGATCAAGTCGTGGATCAAGTTCTGGTTCAAGTCGTAGTGGATCTGGTTCAGGATCAGGTCGTGGATCAAGTTCTGGTTCAGGTCGAGGCGGATCTAGTTCAGGATCAGGACGTGGATCAAACTCTGGTTCAGGTCGAGGCGGATCTAGTTCAGGATCAGGACGTGGATCAAACTCTAGTTCAAGTCGTAGTGGATCTAGTTCAGGATCAGGACGAGGATCAAACTCTGGTTCAAATCGTAGTGGATCTAATTCAGGATCAGGTCGAGGTCGAGGTGGATCTGGTTTAAGATCAGGTCGTAGCGGATCAAACTCTGGTACAGGTCGAGGAAACTCTTCAAACAGTTCAGGTGATACCTCAAACCGTGGCTTTGCATCTATGAGTAAAGCAAAAAGAACAAGAATTGCTCGTATGGGTGGTTTGGCTTCTGGTAAAAGTCGTTCAGGATTTGGCGGACGCAGAAACAGTTAATAAAAGGGGGATAACCTCCCTCTTTTTTTAAATAATCTTAAACTATTTATTATGAATGAAAAAGATAAAGTTTTAGAAAAATCTGCTCCTTCTAAAAGTCAAGAATCAACAATTATTCCTGTGGGCGACAATAAAACATCTGCCGGAACAAAACAGAAATCTTCTGTTGTAACAGAAAATAACGATCAGGAAGCCGAAAATAAAGATATAAATCAACAAGGTATGGAACATAAAGACAGTCATTCAGAATTAAAAAAATTCTTTTTAGATGCTTTGCAGGACATTTACTATGCCGAGGCTAAAATAGAAGAATCGCTTGCTAAAATTAAGCATAAAGCAACTTCTGAAGAATTACAAGAAGCTATCGAAGACCACGAGCTGGTAACAAAAAAACAAATTCTACGCTTGGAAAAAGTTTTTAAGCATTTGGGCGAAGAAGCCAAAAAGAAAAAATGTGATGCTATTGACGGAATTTTGAAAGAAGTTGACGAAATGGTAAAAAGCACTAAAGATGAAACAATGACGCGTGATGTTGCCATTATTATTGGAGCCCAAAAAGTAGAACATTACGAAATTGCAACCTACGGCGGTTTGTTACAAATTGCCATAACTTTAGGCTACGAAAAAGTTGCCGATTTGCTTGAAACTACGCTAGATGAAGAAGAAGAAACCGATTATCTGCTTACCGAAATAGCAGAAGAGTTTGTAAATTTCGAGGCAAAAAACGAATAACCCCCTTAACCGTCAGGTTAATCTATATAAGGTACTATACATTAAAATTTTGTTGACATATTAATAAAGCAGCATAAATTTTTAATTGTGTTTTCGTAACTGCACTAAATCATTAAAGTTTAAGGTATAGCTACCACAAAAAAATTGCTATGAAAAACAAAAAGCTGTTTTTACCGAAAGGTAGAAACAGCTTTTTAAAGTTTAATTAAAACGCCTTTTCTTTTTACAATATTCTTATAATCCCATTGAATTTCAATTGATTTTTTTAGCCAGCGGTGTAAATCTTCTGTACAAATTTCTGCTGCCGAAGTATAAAAAACAGAAGCATCTTTAAATTTTTTGCCGTGAACGTTTAATTTTTGTTCATTAAAATCTATTCCGCTCCAAAACATGAGTCTTATTCCTGCTTTTTGTTTGCTGTAACCAACAATAGGATTTTCTTTTAAAAACCAAACCGGATGCGCATGCCAAATTTTACTTTCGGCATCTGTTAGTATATCAGATATTTCGGTAGCAAGTACCTTACAAATTAATTCATCTTCAGCAGAAAGTGTTTTGTTATAATTTAAAATATCCTGAATCATAATTATTTAGTTTCTGATGTTAACGCTATTATATATTTGTCGATATAAAACTGTTTCTCTTTAGATTTATATTGTTGGATATATCTTGGATGTTCAAAAACCGTGATTTTATCGAACAATTTAGCTTCGTTGTTTATTTTATGTATGAAAGTAGCATTTTTCTTTCCTAAAACAAAAACTTCATCTGTATGCAAACCTAACGCAATGTGTTTTTTTAGCGATTTGGTCATAAAATCTTTTACCAAACTAAAAAGCTCTAAATCATCGTAATAATTTGCGTTGATCCAATTATTACTTTTATTTTTTTGAATAATTGCCAGCGGAAAAGGGGAGTTGATGTAAAATTCTTCGTAGAATTTATTCGCTCCACCATATTCTTCAATTAAATCATAAATAAAAACCGATGAAATTTCATGTGTATGTGCCGATTCCATTTTTATTCCACAAACACTTTCTAAACGTTTGGTATCTGTAAACGGAACACCCGTAACGCCTGCACCGTGCCTGCTTGGATTTATGCCGATAATGAATTTTCGTTTACTATTATCGTTATAATATTTGCGATAAAACTCCTCCATAACTTTTAAAGTTTCAGGATTTGATAAATACGGATTTAATACCTGAAAATTTTCTGGTAATTTGCCAGAATAGTGCAATTGTTTATTAAAAGTAATGATTTTGTCGGCAAAAGTTTCTTTCATAAATCAGACCTTTTTATTCTTTGTACGAACCACATTTAGTTAAATAATCACCGTAATAAGGTTCGGTTAAATTAGAAATAATTACACCTTTACTTGTTGAAGCATGTACAAATTTATTATTGTGAAGGTAAATTCCAACATGATTTATAACGCCTGTTTTACCGAACGAAAAAAATACCAGATCACCTTCTTTTAAATTACCGGTATATTTACGATTTACATTTTCTGCAATATCTTTTGATATACGCGGAATTTGAATATTGTAAATTTCTTTAAATAAAATGTTTGTAAAACCAGAACAATCGATTCCGTTTTGGTTGTTGCCACCAAATTTATAAGGTGTGCCGTACCAGTCTATAATAAAATTGTATAGTTTTTTATTTTTTAAGGTACTTTCACTTACATCTAAAAGTTCACTTATTTCCGTTAAATCATTTGGTTTATTAATTGTGTGTTTCTTTGTGTTAACAACACTTTTATTGTTTTTTTCTTTTTTGTAATTATCGCGCCAATCGGTTTTTGCTTTACAGCCAACCATGAAAAGTATCAGCAAACACATACTAATTTTTTTTGAAACGAAAAAAACCGGAAAAATCCGGTTTTGTATTTTATTCACCATTTTTATGAATATTTTTTAAGTGAATTAATTTCTCTTTCCACAATTTTAATTCGTCTTTATGGCGGTCAATGTTCTTATTAATTTCTTTAACAAGCGGGTTGTCTGCTTTTGCATTCGAAATAAACTGTACATTGTTTTCTAACTGAAAAATTTCAGATTGTAGTTCTTCTATTTTTCTTTGTACAAAAACTGTTTCGTTTTGCAGACGTCTACCGTCGTTACTTTCAATTAAATGTTCAATTTTATTATTGAATTTAACCAGTTCTGCTTCTTTTTTAGATAAACTTAATTTATCGAACAATGCATCTAAAACCTTGTTAAATTTTCCTTCAATATGTCGGCGTGTTTGTGGTACAATACCTAACGTTTTCCAGTTTTCAATATGCTTTTTTATAGCATCTAAATCTGTTTTATGTTCGCCAGTCAATTCAAAATCTTTTAAATTCTCCAAGTATTCTTTTTTCTTGTTGAAATTTTCCATTTCCGATTCCATTTCCTTGTTTCGTTCAGCATGTAAACGATCAAAGTATGAATTACAGATTTGTTTGAATTCTTTCCACAAGCTGTCCGAAAATTTTCTTGGTACATGACCAACATGCTTCCATTCTTCCTGAATTTTTTTCATTACAGGTGTTGTAGCATCATAATCGGTACTTTCTGCCAATGATTTAACTTGCTCTATTAAGGCTTGTTTTTTAAGTAAATTATCTTGTTGTTCTTTTTTAATGTCTTTATAAAAATTATTTTTTAAAACATTAAAATTTCTTGTTGCATTTTTAAAAACGCTCCAGGTTTCTTCACTTTGTTCTGCCGGAACTCTCCCTGTATTAAAGAATTGCGTTCTTAACTCTTCAATTTCTTTGATACCGTTTTGCCAATCGCTGTGAGAATTAAATTTTTTAGCAGCAATTTCATTAATACCAGCAATTATTTGATTCTTTTTAGTCAGATTGCCTTCTTCACGCTCACGAATTTCGTTTTGAAACGATTCACGTTTACTGTGCAATTGTTTGGTTATATCGCTGAAATTTTGCCATATTTCCTCGCGATGTTCTTTTGCAACCGGACCAATTTCTTCTTTCCAAATGCGATGTAACGTTTGTAGTTCGCGGAAAGCTTTGCGAATATCGGGTTCGTTTACCAATAAACTAGCACGTTCTATTATTTTTTGTTTTTGTTCTAAATTGTTTTTAAAATCCATGTCACGGGCTTCACGATCTAAATGCAACTGATCGTAAAAACGCTCTAAATGAAAATGAAAATTGTTCCAAACATGATTGTAATTGTCTTTTGGAATGGCGCCAGCACTTTTCCAACGTTCACGCAGCTGTTGAATATCTTTTAAGGCGGCGTTGTAATTCTCGGTATTGTCAACCAACTCTTTTAATTCTGAAATAATCTGATTTCGGTCGGATAAATTTTTCTTTAACTGATCTTGTATCGATTTAAAATGACTATTTCTTTGGTTTCTGTATTGGTTATATAATGTATTGAACTGATTTTTAGTAGGAAGTTCGTACTGAAAATCGGTTGAAAAAGCTTCGGGATTTTCTTCTAAAAAAACTTTTCTTTTTTCATCTATCAGTTCACTGTATTTATGTAAAAAACTGCGCTTAATACCTTCCACATGGTCGCGAATTGCAGTTATCTTTTCGTTTTTTAATAAGTTTTCCAGTTCAACATTTAATTCATCAAGCGTTAGCTCGTCATAGTTAACCATAGGAATATGGTTACTTTCGTTTATAGATGCTGTTTCGCTATCTTCTGCATTTGTAGTGTTTATAGCGTCAACAATGGTGTTTGTTTCTGTTTCAGGGGTCAATCCGTCTGCTTGTGGCAGGTTATCATTCTTTTCTTCTAACATCTTCTTAAATGTATAAGTTTAACAAATTTATTTTTGAAAGATAAATAATTAATTGAAAGTCGACAAATATTTTCTAAAAAAAATAATGCTAACTATTCCAAATATTCCAGGCTTCTTCTGCTTGAATTTCAAGCATTTCCAAACCATTTTTTACAATAGCACCGTTTTCTTTACATTTTTTTAAAAACAAGGTTTCGGCAGGATTGTAAATTAAATCGTAAGCCAAATGATTATTTGTAAGGAAGTTGTATGGCATATTCGGCGACTGATTTACATTTGGAAAAGTTCCCAAAGGCGTACAGTTTATAATAATAGTATGGTTTTTAATGATTTCTTCTGACAAATCTTCGTAAGTTATTTTGCCTGTACGTGATATTACCAAAGTTTTTATTTGCAATTCTTCTAAAGCATAAATTATGGCTTTGCTTGCGCCACCGGTTCCTAAAATTAAAGCTTTTGTATGGTGTGGTTTTAACAAAGGTTGTAACGATTTTTTAAAACCGATCCAATCGGTATTAAACCCGATTTTTTTTCCGTTTTCGATTTTTATGGTGTTAACGGCGCCAATTTTTTGGGCATGAAAATCTAAAGAATCCAAATATGGAATTATAGTTTCTTTGTAAGGAATTGTAACATTAAAACCGCAATTATTTATCTTAAATATATTGTTTAATTCAGACAAGTTATCTATGTCAAAATTAATGTATTGTGTATTTGAAATATTTTGATTCTTAAACTTATTGTTGAAATAATTCCTTGAAAAAGAATAGCTGATGTTTTTACCTATTAAGCCGAATGTTTTCATAATAAAAAATCGTTATTTTTAGTAACGATTATTCTTGATTAAAATTTTGAATATAAGTTTGAACCATTTCATTATCCCAAATTGTAGGAAACAATTCTTGTAACAATGTTCTGTTTTTATAATTTAAAGCCAGCGCATTTGTTAAATGGTATAAAGCTTTTTCGGTTTGATTTGTTAACATATACAAACCAACCAAACGATATTCAATTTCGTATTCGTCGTTAAAAATGTCAGTTGCTTTCAACAATTTTTCAATAGCAGCGTTATAATCTTGTAACAAACGGAACGAATCGCTCCAATACAACCAAGTATCTAAAAACGTATCGCCGTGTTCAATGGCTTTTCTAAAACCTAATTCGGCTTCTTCTAAAAATAATAAATCTTTGTTGATAATAGCAAATCTGCGCCAATACAAATGGTTGTGCTCATCAATTCCTAAAGCTTTATTTACAAATTGTAATGCTTTTTTAAAATCGTTCTTTTTTAAATATAAATCGGCAATTGCAATCCACGATTTATCCATTAACGGATCTTCATGAACAGAACGCAAGTAATATTTTAAGGCTTTGTCGTAATTTTTCAGGGCTTCATAACAAAAACCCATTCTTCGGTAAACGTAAGACGAAGGATCCTCTAACTGTAAAGTTTCCTTATAACAATTAATCGCCTGTGGGTACATTTTAATTTTTTCGTACGATTTTCCTTTTTCTAAATAAGCACCCACAAAATTTTCATCGATAATACACGCAAAATCAAAAGATTCTATTGCTTTACGATAATCTTTTATGGTGTAGTACTGTCTGCCTAACTGATGCCAAGCTACTTCGGAATACGGATTATGATCGATAAATTCTTCTAAAAATTCAATAGCTTCTTGATGATTGTCTAAAAAATCGTAACAGTAAACCACATTATAAAGTGCGGTTTGATCTTCTGCATCGTGTTCTAAACATTTTATAAAAGCATTTTTTGCTTCTAAAATTTCATCGATAAACAAATATTCCATTCCCAATAAAGAATATACATCGGCAAAATCTTCGGTGTACTGCAAGGCAACTTTTAAGCATTCAATAGCTTTATGATGACTGCCTTGTTTAGAAAAAATATTGGCACGTTGTATGTAAACCTCGTCGTTTCGTGGATCGATATGTTGTAATTCGTTCAGTAATTTTTCGGCTTTATCTAATTTATTTTCAAAAACCAAAAGTTCTACCTGAACCAATTTTAAACCAATGGAATTTGGATGTTGATCCAACCCCAGTTTTAATGCTTTTTTAGACAGGTTCATTTTACCTGAATCTAAATAATGCAGTATGATGTTTTCAAATTCTTCTGAATCGAAAAAACAAATTTTGTTTGTTTTCAGCATATTCTCGAATTTAGAAATAGACATCCTAAAAAATTCTTCTTCGTCGTTAGTAAACATAATCGACAATTTTATAATTAAATATAGTTGAAACTATTGTGTTTTTTTAATAGCGATCAACTATATTATTAACATTTTAATTAACAAAATTCTGCTTGAACTTCGTTTAAAGCTTCAATTAAAATAGCGCAACCTTCTTTAATTTCTTCTTCAGAAATAGTTAATGGTGGGGTAATTCTAATGGCTTTACCTTCAAACATCAGCCAAAATAGTACCAAACCTTTATCTTTACACTTTAAAATGACTTGATTTGTAATTTCTTCAGACGGAGTCATTGGTGCCAGCATTAAACCTTTGCCGTGAATTTCGGTGATTAATGGGTGTTTTAGCAAACTGCGGAAAAGTTGTTCTTTAACTAGAGTTTGTTCCATTAAATCGGTTTCTAATAATTCCTGTAAAGTCGCTAATGATGCAGCTGCAATAACCGGATGTCCGCCAAATGTAGTGATATGTCCACATTTTGGATCGTATGCTAACAAATCCATGTGTTTTTCATTCGCCGTAAAAGCTCCTACAGGCATGCCACCGCCCATACCTTTGCCCATAACAACAATATCTGGGACGACGTTGTAATTTTGAAATCCGAATAATTTTCCGGTTCTGCCAAATCCAGGCTGAATTTCATCTAAAATTAACAACGCACCAACTTCATCACAACGTTTGCGAACCTTTAAAAGGTAATCATTTTGTGGTGTTATAAATCCGGCGCTTCCCTGAATGGTTTCTAAAACAATAGCAGCGGTTTTTGTTGTAATTTGCTGTAATTCTTCTTCGTTATTAAACGTTACAAAATCAACATCGGGTAATAATGGACGAAAAGCACGCTTGCGTTCTTCGTTACCTAAAATACTCATTGATCCTTGTGTATTACCGTGGTAAGCGTTTACACAAGAAATAATGTGCGTTCTGCCCGTTACGCGTTTTGCCAGTTTTAATGCACCTTCAATAGCTTCGGTTCCTGAATTAACCAAATAGGTTTTGTTTAAAGAAGCGGGTAGGTGCTGTGCCAAAAGTTTGCAAAAATCTACTGCAGGTTTCTGTATATATTCACCATAAACCATTACATGCAAATACTTGTCTAGCTGATCTTTAATAGCATTTACAACACGCGGATGCTGATGCCCTAAGGTACAAGCTGATACACCTGCTACAAAATCTAAATGTTTTTTACCATCGGTTGTGTAAATGTAGCTTCCTTTTGCATACGAAATTTCAAGTTGTAAAGGGTAGTGTGATGTTTGTGCCTGGTATTTAAAAAAATCTGATTTCATGGTTATTCGCTACGTTTTTTTATAACGTTTGGTGATTTTGATGTTCGTTTAAAATTCAATGTTTTAGCTTGAATTTCCATTGGTTTTTCGCTTATTTTCTCGTTCTTTTTAACTTCTTCCTCGGCTTTATCGTCGTGCTGCAGTTCTTCTTCGCTAAAAAGATCGTCTACACTATACATTCGCTCGTCGCCGCGCCAGTTAAAGCCTGCCAGCTTTCTTGCGTTTTCGGGAAATTGTTCAGGCGGATAAGTAGTTCCTTCGGGATTAATCATTCGGGTTGCCGTAGTAATTTTATTGTCTTCTAATTCTAAAACAATTTTACTGCAAATACCTTTATCAATACCTTGCAATTCACCTTCATCGTACACATAATAAATCATTTCGGCATTTTGAATTAAATCAATCTGTCTTATTTTATCATCGACAAATTTACCGTACATATTAATTCCTTTGGCTTGATTAAAACCAGAACCCAGTGTATCCTGCTGAATTACAAAAGCATTGTTAAGTACTTTTAACGAATCGAGCTTTTCTGTTGTTACATTGTTTATTAGGTGGATGACATCGCCCGTTAGCTGACTTTCATCTTTAAATAATACTGGTTTTTTGATTAACTGCAACAAACCAATTTTTTGATCGTAATGTAGCGAATCGGCCTTACCACTCATGTCGGGCGTGCGATAAATACGTGCTTTAGGATAACCTTTTATAACACGTTGTTTATCGGGACCTACAATTTGAATATTCTTTGCGTGAAAATACGATGTGTCTTTTTCTGTAGTGTAAGTAATTAAAGGCTTTTTAGTCATGTAAATAGAATCGTTCGCGCGATATACTTCGGCAAAATGACTGGTGGCAATCATATTGTTAATGGTATCGGTAACTTTTACATTATTAATTCCTTTGGCATAACCTATTTTATCATCGTAAAACATTTCATCGGCTTCAATGCGTTTATTGTCATAAAGAATAAACGATTTTTCAATCATTTTTCCTTCGTTCAAACGAGTGTCGTAAAAACCATTTTCGGTGTAAATATGGTTTCCTTTATTGTCAATTGTCGATGGACCAAACAAGTAGGCATGACCAGAATCTTCATAAAAATCTAAATGATTCGATTTAATTACATTCTCTGGATTTGTTATTACCACCTGCGTTCTAAACTCATATTTTAGTTCTCGTGTATAATATTTCCCTGATTTAGATTTTAAAGTATTCAGTTTATTGGTAATGGTTGCATGATCGTTGTAATAGGCAATTCCAGTATTTCTGTCAAAATATACTTTTTCTGATTTTAGTGAAGAATCGGGCGAGGTCATTACCACATTGCCAGACGCATAAGCAATTTTCTGTACGCCGTTATATTCTGCATATTTGCTGTTAAGCTGCAAAGTATCGTCTTGAATAAGGTTTACATTACCAAAAAGTTTTATGTAATTTTCTTTTTCAAAAAGATACGCCTTATTGCAGTAAATATACATACTGTCGTGCTGTGCCTGAACATTGCCAATTAAAATTTTAGCACCAGGAACTTCATTTTCATTGATTTCCGTAAAATCGGCATGAATTAATTTTATGATTTTACCATTTTGTTCGGGTGTTTGAGCGAATAAAACCGCACCGCAAAACAACAGGAAAAATAAGTTTAAAAAAAAGGTTTTCAATTGAGATAATTTTTTTCAAAATTACGCATTTTTTAACGATGTAACCGTTGCATTAAGAAGAATTTAAGCATTAAAAAAGCACCCGGTAAAGAGTGCTTTAAAATTATTTCATTATTGTTTGTTTACGATCCGGACCAACCGATACTACTTTAATTGGTACGCCAACGTATTCTTCAATAAATTCTATATATTCTTTTAATTCAACTGGTAAGGCATCGTAAGATGTTAAACCTGTTAAATCTTGTTTCCAACCTTTTTTGGTAACGTAAACGGGTTCTACGTTTTCTGGTTCAATATTATAAGGTAAATGGTCAATTTCTTGTCCTTTATATTGGTAAGCTGTGCAAATGTTTAATGTGTCAAAGCCCGATAAAACATCGCCTTTCATCATGTAAAGTGCTGTTACACCGTTAACTTCTACTGCATATTTTAACGCAACTAAATCTAACCAGCCACAACGACGTGCACGACCTGTAACTGATCCAAATTCGTTACCAACTTTTGCCATTGTTTCACCAACAGCATCAAATAATTCGGTAGGGAATGGGCCAGAACCAACTCGGGTTGTGTATGCTTTAAAAATACCAAAAACATCTTTTACTTTGTTTGGCGCAATACCTAAACCTGTACAGGCACCAGCAGCAGTAGTGTTTGATGATGTTACAAAAGGATAAGTTCCAAAATCGATATCTAACAAAGATCCTTGAGCACCTTCTGCCAAAATTGATTTTCCTTCTTTTAACGCATTGTTCAGATAAAATTCAGAATCAATAAAAGTTAATTTCTTTAATTCTTCAACAGCAGCAAAAAATTCTGCTTCCATTTCAGCCAAATTGTACTGCAAATCAACATTGTAGAACTTAATCATGTCTATATGTTTTTCTGCCAAAGCATTGTATCTTTCTTTAAAATCTGCCAATTCAATATCGCCCACACGTAAACCATTTCTACCGGTTTTATCCATATAAGTTGGACCAATTCCTTTTAAAGTAGAACCAATTTTAGCTTTACCTTTAGATGCTTCAGAAGCGGCGTCTAACAAACGGTGTGTAGGTAAAATTAAATGTGCTTTTCTTGAAATTAAAAGTCTTGATTGAACATCAATATCAAACTTTTGCAAACCTTCAATTTCTTTTTGAAAAACCACCGGATCCATTACAACGCCGTTTCCGATGATATTAATTGAATTTTTATGGAAAATTCCAGAAGGAATTGTTCTTAAAACGTGCTTAATTCCATCGAATTCTAACGTATGACCCGCATTTGGACCGCCTTGAAAACGTGCAATAATATCGTATTTGGAAGTAAGAACGTCTACAATTTTTCCTTTTCCTTCATCTCCCCATTGAAGACCAAGTAGTAAATCTACTGTCATGATGTTTAGTATGTTAGTCTGTTGTTAATTATTTTGCTGTATCACTATCGTTTTTTGTACCGTAAAAATACAACGAATGGTTGTTAATTTTTACACCAAAAATTTCTTCTATTGTTTGCTTTATTGTTTGAATACGGGGATCGCAAAATTCTATTACTTCACCTGTATCTGTTAAAATAATATGGTCGTGCTGTTTGTCAAAATACGATTTTTCGTAGTGTGACTGGTTTTGTCCGAACTGATGACGACGCACCAAACCGCATTCCAATAACAATTCTATCGTATTGTAAAGTGTGGCTCTACTTACACGATAGTTTTTGTTTTTCATTTTAATGTATAAAGATTCAATATCAAAATGTTCTTCGTTTTCGTAAATTTCCTGAAGTATAGCGTAACGTTCCGGTGTTTTTCGGTGTCCTTTTTCTTCTAAATATTTAGTGAAAACGTTTTTTACAATTTCTTGATTTTTATTTTCTTCCATGATCTTTTTTAACAGCACAAATATAAAAGTTTATTACCGATACTAAAAATTAAATAGTCAAAATTAAACAGTTCCTAAAATACGAGTAATTTTTTCTACTCCGTCTATTCCTTTAATATTATCTATAAGTTTGTTCAACACGTGATTATTTGGCACAATTACGGTAATTTGTCCGTTGAAAATTCCTGCGTTTGAGCTTAATGAAATACTTTGAATATTCACATTCATTTGGTTAGAAATTACTCTGGTAAGTTCGTTTGTTAAGCCTAAACCATCAATTCCCTTAATCATTAACGACGCATTGAACTCTTGAACAGATGAATCGATCCATTTTGCTGGAAGAATTCTGTATGCATAATTTGATTGTAAGCTGATTGCATTAGGGCAGTCAATTTTATGAACTTTTATGCCTTCGTTAATGGTTACAAATCCAAAAACCTGATCGCCCGGAATAGGGTTACAGCAGCTAGATAATTTATAATCTAACTTTTCATCGTTTTTACCAAATACAATTAAATCTAATTTTGTTTCGGCAAGTGGCGCAGGCGTTTCTTTTCTAATCGATTTCTTAAAGAAATTCATGAAAGAATTACTGTTTTTGTATGCCACAAATTCTTTTAAATGCTGATTTTCTATTTTGCCCGAGCCTACACGGTAAAACAAATCTTGACTGGTTTTTAATTTAAAGAAATTTACCAGATCATTTACTGTTTTTTCATCAAGCGTAATTTTTAAGTGCTTTAATTTTCGAGTTAAAACTTCTTTTCCGTCTTCAGAAATTTGTTTAACATCTTCGTTTAGTGCGTTTTTAATTTTATTTTTTGCTCGAGCTGTTGTTACAAATTCCAACCAATGCGAACTTGGTTTTTGGTTTGCCGATGTAATAATTTCTACCTGATCGCCCGAATTTAATTCGTAATTCAATGGCATTAATTTTCCATTTACTTTTGTTCCACGCGTTTTAATACCAATATCGGTATGAATACTAAACGCAAAATCTAAAGCAGTTGCACCTTTTGGTAGCGATTTTATTTCTCCTTTAGGGGTAAAAACATAAATTTCTTTAGCATAAAGGTTCAGTTTAAAATCTTCTACAAAATCTACGGCATTGGCTTCAGAATTTTCTAAAGCTTCTTTTAAAAGGTTCAGCCATTTATCTAAACTGTTTTCTTCGGTAACACCTTGTTTGTATTTGTAATGCGCTGCGTATCCCTTTTCGGCAATTTCATCCATGCGTTCACTGCGAATCTGCACTTCAACCCATCGACCTTTTGGTCCCATAACGGTAATGTGCAAGGCCTCGTAACCTGTTGATTTTGGCGAAGAAATCCAATCGCGCAAACGGCTTGGTGACGGACGATAATGATCTGTTACTATGGAATAAATTTTCCATGCAATAAATTTTTCATCGGCAGGCGTTGAATCGTAAATAATGCGAATGGCAAATTTATCGTACACCTGATCAAAGGTGACACCTTGTGCCTTCATTTTTCTACGGATGGAATAAATCGATTTTGGTCGACCTTTAATGGTAAACGAAATGTCTTCTTTTCCCAAAGCTTCGTTTAAAACAGAAGTAATACTTTTAATATAGGCGTTTTGTTCTTCTTTTGTTTCTTTTATTTTGCTTAAAATATCGTTGTACACATCGGGTTCGGTATATTCTAAACCTAAATCTTCTAACTTCGATTTAATATTGAACAAACCTAAACGGTGAGCCAGTGGCGCATAAATATACAGCGTTTCCGACGCTATTTTTGCCTGTTTGTAGGCAGCCATAGAATTCATGGTTTGCATATTGTGCAAACGATCGGCAATTTTTATTAAAATTACGCGCACATCGTCATTTAGCGTAAGTAACATTTTACGGTAATTTTCTGCCTGAAGCGAAATATCCGGATCGGGTTCCATACGCGAAATTTTGGTTAATCCTTCTACAATTTTAGCAATTCTAGGATTAAACATGCGCTCTATATCTTCTACTGTAATATCGGTATCTTCTACCACATCGTGCATTAAAGCTGCTGCGATAGAGGTAGGACCCAAACCAATTTCTGATGCTACAATTTTAGCCACGGCAATAGGGTGGAAGATATAGGCTTCGCCCGATTTTCTTCTTTGATCTTTATGTGCTTCTACGGCAACATCGAACGCTTTGCGGATTAGTTTCTTGTCTTCATCTGTAAGTGTTTGATAACTAATACTTAAAAGCTCTTTGTACTCGCGTGCAATTTCTTTGTTCTCTTTTTCAATTTCTTCTTGTGTCATAAAATGCCCATTTTCTTGTTTAAATATATAAAAAAATCTCTTTCTATATAAATTTTATCCATAAAAAAAGGAGCAAAAAGCTCCTTTTAATCTATAATATGTATTTGCTTACTAAAAAATATAAAATATACCTGCAGAATACTGTGCGTGTGATCCGGCACCTTCGGTAGAAATGTTTGATCTTCCCATAGCTTCAACGTTTAAACCAATTCTACGGTAAAATCTGTCGTGATGGTAACGAGCACTTTTTGTTGCAGGAATATCGGCAATCCAAAAATTAATACCACCACCGGCACTTGCCATTGTTAAATCTACTTCGTTTAAGCGTAAATGACCTAAACCTGCTTTAATATAAGGATCTGCAACAGGAATATTAAACAAACCGCCTAAACTATAAGCAAATGATCCGTTAAAAGAAATTATTTGAATTTTTTCGTTTACAACAGATCCGTTCATTAAGTTGTCTTTTTCCATTTCGTTCATAGAAAAATCTGCTTCAAACGATAAATTAGGTGCAAATTCATAGCCTAACATTACTTTTGCAGGAATTCCTCCGGAAATCATGCTAGCGCTTGTACCTTCTGGCAAATCAGTGTGGTTAAAGTTAAAATCCATCATATTGTAACTTGCACCAACTTTCCATTTGTAATCTTGAATAAAACGTTCGTACTTATGAATTACCTGTGCTTGCGCCGAAAAACCTATTAGGCTTAATCCGAAAATTGCTGTTAATATAGTTTTTTTCATAAACTCTTAAATTTTTTATAAATATAGCGAAATTTTTAATTATTTATATTGTTTGACCGTTTCTTTGTCTTTTTGCTTCGAAAATTAAAACTGCAGTTGCCACCGAAACATTCATAGAATCAATTTGCCCCTGCATTGGTATGATGATATTTTCTGTTGAATGTTTTCGCCAGATTTCGCTTAAACCAGTGGCTTCGGTACCCATTACAATGGCTGATCCCTGTTTAAAATTAACCGAATAATACGAAACTGCTTCCTGCAAAATAGCGCTAAAAATAGCGATTTTTTTTTCTTTTAAAAAATTTATTATTTCTGTTGATGGCGCAGTTACAATTTTATTTGTAAAAATTGCACCAACGCTTGAACGTACAATGTTAGGATTGTATAAATCGGTTTTAGGATCGGCAATAAAAACAGCATCGATATTAGCGGCATCGGCAGTGCGCAGAACAGCACCAATATTTCCAGGTTTTTCTAACGACTCTAACACAACAATCAGCGGATTATCAGGTAATTGAATGCTTTCTAACGAATGTTTTTTAGTTTTAGCAACGGCAATTACACCTTCGGTACTTTCGCGATAGGCTATTTTCTGGTAAACTTCTTTTGAAATTTCAATCAACTCGGTTTCATTAGAAAGCTGTTTCTTAAAATTATTCAGATTTTCGGTATCAAACAAATCAAAACAAAACAATAGCTGTACTATATGAAAATTATTTTTTAGCGCAATTTCAATTTCGCGGATACCTTCAATCACAAATAGTCCGTTTTTTTTACGTGCCTTGCTTTTTTCTTGTAACTGAAAAATATCTTTAATTAATTGATTTTGAATGCTTGTTATTTGTTTCATTTAAATAGTTTCTTGTTTACCGTATTTGCAAAAATAATGATTAATAAAATGAGTTTTTTAATTTCAAGAATTAATTTAGTGAATTGTTCGTTTGTTCTGCTTTAGTACGTTCGGAATAATAAAACAAGCCAATCTGTATCAATATTAAATGACTTAAAACCATGCTTATTAAAGTGGATATACAGTAAATGATTATCATGATTATTGTTACAGCAATTGGAGTTGATGAATGAAATACCTGCATATTATCAATAGTATTTATATCTGATATCCCAAATAAAAAACCGAACATCATTATTATATAAAAAGGAAACTTTGTAATAACAGATGCTGAAACATTTACAATAATCATCATGCAAAATGCAGTACCCATAATTGTCCAAAATTTTTTAAAAATAGTTGTAAGTGCCTTTCGTGTTGCGGTAAAAAACGATAGACTATCATTACTATAATAGAAAAAAGTTAAGGTGAACCAGATGGTAAAAAACGGAATTAAAACAGCAAAAACTAAAAAATAAACAAAAAGGAATATAAAAAATGCAAAAGGATTGTATATAAAACCAATAAAAGTAATTAGAAATAAAGCAACCATAATAAGACTAATTGCAATTACAAATGCACTGAAAATGACTCCTACAAGTCCAAAAATTAATAAACGACGTAAATCTTTTTTAAATAAAGCACGAATTGATGACAATTGGGGTTTTTCGTTGGTTTGTTTATTTATTAATTGCAAATAATATACAGGATACGAATAATTTAGAACTATAAGAACTAAAATAGCCAGAGCAAATGCAATAATACATGTACTAGTTAAAACGGTATTTTCGGAAACAAAATTATTGTTTATGAGCTGTTTTTCCGAGAAAAATTGAGAGGCAGGTAGTATGCGGGAATAAAAAAAAGAAAATACGCTTACTGCTATTATTAAAAAGAATATGCCTACAAAAGAAAACTTTATATAGTTTTTTAAATAATGCATTCCATACAGTTTTAAAAACTGAAATACATCAGAAATATAATCAGCAAAAGTTCTTATTTTTAATAATTGAAACATATTGAAATTATTTATGTGTTTTTCATTCTGGTTAAAAATAAGATTAAATAGCTTTTTGGTAAATATATTTGATTAAAATAAAACAGATTTTTTATTTTCTACAGATTATTATTGTAAAATATTTAATCATTTTTTTTATTTTGTTTTATAAATGCAATTTTACATATTTGTGCTAAAATATCAATAATGACTAATATAACAACAAACACGATACAAAATGTTACAATAATTTTTATGGAAACTTATTTTTGAATTTGCATATATAAAATCGGCAGCAGTTTACCAACCATTATTAACAATTTTAATCATTTAACAAACAAGTAATGATTTTTACTATTTTAGATATTTTAGGACTAATAGCTTTTGCTATTTCGGGAGCTTTGGCAGGAATTCAAAAAAAGTTAGATTTTTTCGGTGTGTTTGTTATTTCAATGGTTACATCAATTGGTGGCGGAACCTTACGTGATCTTCTTATTGGAAGCACGCCCGTTTTTTGGTTGCTTAATTTGCAAACACTTTATATAGTGGCAGCTGCAACCATTATTTCTATTATTTTTAAGCAGTATTTAAGCTTTTTAAGAACTTCGTTATTTTTGTTTGATACTATTGGTATTGGAATTTTTACGATTATTGGTATCGAAAAAGGATTGGCAATAAATTTTAGTCCAATTGTATGTATTATGTTAGGTACGGTAACTGCGTGTTTTGGAGGTGTTGCCCGAGATATTCTTTGTAACGAAATTCCTGTGATTTTTAGAAAAGAAATCTATGCAACAGCTTGTTTAATGGGCGGATTTATGTTTTTTGGACTGAAGTTATTACATGTGAACGATGATATAATTTACGTTGGTACGGCCGGAACAATTATTCTTATTCGAATTTTAGCAGTGCGTTACCATTGGACATTTCCTCAAATTGAAATTAAGTAGCCTTAACTTTTATTGAAATAGTTTTTAATTCGATTAACTAAACCGATTTTAGATTTATCTGTATTAATTTGCTTTTCTTCAATATAGAATGAATCTTTTACTTCTTTGGTTATTAAATCAATTTCAAAATTAAAAAAATCAGTACTATTTTGGTAAGACCAATATTTAGCATACAGCTTATTGTCTTTAATTTTTATAAGTATAATTTTATCGAAATTATAGTCGCTAAAAAGAACATCAACACTTCCATCACTATTTACATACTTTATATCAAAACCATCAATGAAGTAAATCTTATCATCTTCAGTATTTGGTAAAGCAGATTCTGTGTGCGAAATTACAGATTCATTTATCTGTTCTTTTGAAATAACATCAATTAAATAGCCATGACCATTTGCAATGATAAAAGCTTTATGATTTTGAAGATGAAATATTAGATTAACATTTTTGATCCAACCCGTTTCAAAAGATCCGACCCATTCATTTTCATCATCAGTAAATTTTACCCAAAAACAATTTGGTGTGATATTTCCAAAATGTTTTTCGGGATATTTACCAGAAATAGGTCTATTGATAAATTCTGCTTGCATACTTTTAATTTAATATAAAATAATTAAAAAACGCTCTAATCAAGAGCGTTTTTGTTGGTATTTATATGGTTTAAAATCCAATCTAATTCTAAATCTTTATCATTTAAAAAATCTTCGGCAGTTGGTTTTATAGTAATATCTGGGAGTACACCGTAACCTTCTTTTTCTGTTTGTTCTTGTGGTTTTATAGACATTAAGCCTACACGAACTTTTAATTTTGAATGAGGAAGTTTTACATTAGGCATAATTCCGGCAACTGTTCCGTTGAAAGTTCCGCCTGTTTCATCGCCCACAAAAATAGCACGGTTTCTACCTTTTAAGTGCGATGAAATAATGGCTGCCGCAGAAAAAGTCATACCATCTGTAATAACATATAGGTTTTGCTGATAATTTAGTTCTTTAGGCTGTTTTACTTTCGATGCTTTTATAGGCACTTGTAGTTCACCTTCGGCATTTCTGCTGGCTCTTAATCCGCGAATTGTTGAAAAGATTGAAATAAAAGGCGTGCCTAAAATTTTGCTAGCCACACTTTTACCTCTATAAATATTTAAAAAAGCAGTACGTTTTGTAATGGTTGCCGGTTTTGTAAAAACAAATGCCGAATCGTTTAAATATTGCGACAATTTATGAATATCGTTTAATCTACCACCCGGATTTCCCCTTAAATCAATGATTAAATTCTGTACTTCGTGTTTCTTTAATTCGGCAAAAATGGTATCGTAAACTTTAATTCTTCCTTCAGAAAAATCTCTTATTTTAAGCACAGCTACCGAACTATCTTTTGCTACAGGATAAATTATTTCTTTAGAATATTCTTTGGTTTTACTGTCGTACCCAAACCATTCATAACGATAATACTTTTGTTGCGCTAATTTCTTTTTAGCCTTCTTTAAATTTTTTTCTTCTTCTTTTGATCGTTTTGGAAGCGTATCTGTTTGTACAATTTTGTTGTTTGCTAACGTATCATTTTCTTTAACAGCAAGATCTTTTTTGTTTTTTTTAGGTTCTTTAAACGTTCTTTTTACGGTATGATAGAAAGAAGTATCGGCACAAACCACATTCATTTTAACGCTGTCTACAAAACCTAATTCATTTATAAAGAAAGAATTGGCGCGACGCGCAAAAAACTTTGGAATTGCTGTTTCGTTATATCCGTCTGATGTGAATGTTTTTCTGTATTTAACAAAAAGATCTACAGGTTTTATTCCATTAATATCAATAATTTCTGTTCCTTTTTGAAGAATACTGTCTGTTTTAGAAAAATTTCTTTTAATAAACAATCTATTATCCAGATATTCATATTCAAAATTTGCCAACGGATTAACCGATTTTTTGTATTTCTTTTTTAATGAATCTGCCCAAGTAGGGGTAACCATACTCATGCTCATGTGACCTTGATGAACCGATGCAACCACCGGGCTTATCTTTAGATAAAATTCGTTGGGAGTTAAAGGTTCATTTAAACTATTGGACAAACTGTCGAATTTTTTATTCAAATCTTCTTTAGAAATGTACCAATACAAATCGGGATGCATGTTTGTAAGTCGTTTTTTAACGTACGCAACATCTTTCTTTAATTTTTTAGCATCAATTTTTGTATAATAATGCTTGTTGTGTTTGTCGTGACTTGCGCATGAAAGTACAAATACCGACAGTAGTGCTAAAATTATTTTTTTCATGTTTTATAAGATCTAAAAAAGGCGACTTTCGTCGCCTGATTAATCGTTAACCTGTATAAACGGATAATTTCCCAGTTTTGGTGCCAGTTCTTTAGTTTTATAAGCCAATTGTGAATTATGGTTGTTAAAACAAATAATGGTAATGGTATCTTTACGCAGGGTTACATACGATGTGCGGTTACCACGCCACCAGCCGTTGTGAAAAGTGTACAAATTACCGCCATCTGCTTTAGGTTCAACCATTCGTATTGCCAAACCATAATTGTTAGCGCCCGATTTTTCGTACGAATATCCCTTGTACATTTCGGCTTTTAATGCTTTGCTTATAAAGTTATCAGAATAAATGGCTTTATCTAACTTTAGCAAATCACGTGCTGTTGTGTAAATATTTTTATCACCGTAGGTGCCATCTAAATAATCCCAATGCATTCTTTGGTTATTGGCATGGTATGACTGTGTTATATTTTCTTTGTTTTCTAAATTATCTAAAACAAAAGTGTTGTGCATTTTTAAAGGCTCTAAAACGAGTTCTTTCATTGCATCTTGAAATGATTTTTTTGTAATTTGTTCCACAATTAATGCCAATACAACATAATTGGTGTTAGAGTAGGTAAAGCGGGTATTGGGTTTAAAATCTAATTTAATACCTTTTGTTTCTAACAAATGCAACACGTCTTTATTGGTAAGTGTAGTTTTGGTATCCCACATTCCAGGTCTTGCTGTAAAGTTTCCGTAATAAGGCAAGCCTGAGCGATGATTTAAAAGCAACCGAACCGTAATATCGTCGTAAGGAAAACCGGTTAATATGGTATTTACTTTTTGATCTAACGATATTTTTCCCTGATGTATTAAGCGTAAAACGGTAATCCCTGTAAAAACTTTTCCTACAGATGCTACGTGCATTGGTGTAGAATCGTTTATTTTTTCCTTTTTCTGGTAATTTGAATAACCTTGATAATCTTCGTAAATTATTTCACCATTTTTTGCTACAAGAAACTGTCCCCAAAAACCACCACGGTTAATTCGGTTATGATAAAAAGTTTCAACAATTTCACGGGTTTCTAATTTATACTTTGGTGTTACCGGATTAAATTTAACATCAAAGGTATTGTCGTTGGTAATTAATTTGGTGTTTTTTTTATAAAGTTCACTCCTTTTTTTTATTACTTGGGCAATGTCAAAATTTTTATCGCAAGAGGTACTTAAGCCGGCAATTAGGAGAAGAGGAATTATTATTTTTTTCATTATTTAAATTTCGGTATAAGTAAGCAAATATAAACGATTTGTAGATTTTTAAAAACACTTAACAACGTTAAATTTATAAAAACTAAAAAATGTATCTTTGGGGTAGATTATAAATATTTACATGATGAATGAAATAAACTGGCAAACAGCTATTGAGTTTGATGATATCACTTATAAAAAATGCAACGGCGTTGCCCGTATTGCGTTTAACCGACCAGAAGTTAGAAATGCTTTTAGACCAAAAACTACTTCGGAATTGTTGCGCGCTTTTAGTGATGCACATGAAGATACATCTATTGGGGTAATTTTACTATCGTCTGAAGGTCCTTCACCAAAAGATGGTGTGTATTCTTTTTGTAGTGGTGGCGATCAGAAAGCCCGTGGTTACCAAGGATATGTGGGCGAAGACGGTTACCACCGTTTAAATATTTTAGAAGTACAGCGTTTAATTCGTTTTACTCCAAAAGCGGTTATTGCGGTTGTAAATGGTTGGGCTGTTGGTGGCGGACATTCGTTACATGTGGTTTGCGATTTAACGTTAGCAAGTAAAGAACATGCGATTTTTAAACAAACCGACGCCGATGTTACCAGTTTTGACGGCGGTTACGGATCGGCTTATTTGGCTAAAATGGTGGGACAGAAAAAAGCACGTGAAATTTTCTTTTTAGGTAGAAACTACTCTGCACAAGATGCTTACGAAATGGGAATGGTTAATGCAGTAATTCCACACGCAGAATTAGAGCAAACAGCTTACGATTGGGCACAGGAAATTCTGGAGAAATCTCCTATATCAATTAAAATGTTAAAATTTGCAATGAATTTAACCGATGACGGTATGGTTGGTCAACAAGTTTTTGCTGGCGAAGCTACGCGTTTGGCTTATATGAGCGAGGAAGCCATTGAAGGACGAAACGCCTTTTTAGAAAAACGCAAGCCTAATTTTGAAAAGAAATATATTCCATAAAAAATAAATCGACCAAATGGTCGATTTATTTTTTTATAAACTTATAGGTTTTCAACGTGTTATTGGCAGATAAATGCAAAAGATACATACCGCCTGCATATGTTGAAACATTTATTTTGGTTTGATTTTTATCTTCATCAATCAACTTACCCGATAAATCATATATTTTATAAGAAGTTTCTGTTAAATTGGTTTCTACATTTAAATAATCAATTGCATAAGTAGGGTACACCTTTGTATCTTTAAAAACAATTTCGTTGGTATTTAAACCATTCCATTTGTTTTCTGCTGCCGGACCATTCCAAATCTTAGTTGCTAAATACGGATTGTCTATAAACGGATTTCTATTTCCTTGAGCAGCATAAATTTTTTCATTTCGGTTGATTTCATGCTGTGAAACCGGATCTTCGGCATTCCATTGTAAAAAAATGTTCGGCATATCACCATTAAAAGAATACGATGTAGATCCGTAACCAACATTTACTGGCTGGCAACGGTTGCCGTAGCGTACATACATATACATAATCATGCGGGCAATATCGCCTTTCCAATTATCGCCAGGATAAAAATAGTCCGATCCGTTTTGTTGAATTACTCGGGAATAGGTGATGTACGATGTAGGATTTGCAATAAATTTAAAGTTGCTTCGCAAACTGTTTCGGTCGTAATCAACTGCACGTAAATGATGTGCATCAGATCCAGGACCTTCAAATTCTAAATTCGGAGTTCCTTTTGATCGTGGAAAAACGTGTTCGCGTACCCATTTATCTTCACAGTTAGAGGTGTGACAACTTGCCGATCGATCTCGTGATAAATCGTTGTTTTTAGTTAAATCAGTATCGTTCCAACCATAAATAAGCAATACTTTATCGGGGTTATCAGGATCAACATCGGCTTGTTTTAAAACATTCCAAACATCGGGCGTATAAATTAATTGGTAAGTGTGTGTGGTTGTAATTAACGTGTTTAACTGATTTTTTAAAGCATCGCCCTGTAAATTTAGGTCAATGTTATGGTAATAACTAGGTACTTGCGCATTTGCAGTAATAAACAGCAAACAAGCTATTATTTGGATAAAATTTTTCATGGGCAAAAATAATGTACAAAAGTACTTAATATTCTGTTACACATAAATGTTTTATAAAAACAATTCATTTGTTGCATTTAGTTTTTATATTTTTGAAAAAAAATAAACATGAAATACGTTTTACTTTTACTTTTTTTAGGATTTTTTAATGTACAAGCCCAAAGCTATTTAGATTATTATTTTAAAGCGAACAATATTAACGGAGCTATTGTAATTTACAACGAAAATAAAGATGAATGGCTTTTTAATAACGAAGTGGAACCTTTTTCTAATACACCCGCCGCTGCCCATTTTCATTTATGGCAGGCTTTGGTTGGATTAGAAGAAAGTGTTTTTAAAATTGATGTTAAAGAAAAACTGTACTGGGATGGTGTGAAACGATCTTTTTTTGGAGAAAGAAAACCTGAATGGAATACTGATACCAATTTAATTGATGCCATAAAGAATAAAAACGATTGGTATTTTGATCGATTACAGAATTATTTACCACAGCAAAGCTATAACGATAATATAAAAAAAGCTACCTTTTTAAAAGATATTAAGAACAACGAATTACAGTACTTTTGGAATTATGCAGCTTTAACAAATCCAAACTCTATGATTTTGTTTTTAAAAGGGTTGAAAGAAGGCACATTACCTTTTAATAAAAAAAGTCAGCAATTTGTTTACAATCAGCTTTTAAAAGATGAAACTTTGGCTATGCACACGGCAACTACACATTATTTGGGTAAAAAAATTGATTGGACCATAGGCGTGTATATGAAACAAAGTAAACCTGTTTATTTTTCGTTAAGAACTTATACTTCTTTAGAAGCTAATGAATTGGCAGATTATGAAAAAAGAAAAAATTTAATCATTTCGCAAATTTTTGATGTATTGAATTTTTAAAACAAGAATCCCGAAGCCTAAACTTCGGGATTCTATCTATTATGATTTTTGTTCTTTATTAAAGTAAACCAAGTAATAATACATTTGTTTTTCTTCGTCCCAGCCTTTTTCAATAAATTTTTCAGCCGATTCTGGATTAATGAAATCTAATTTAATTTGTACGTTGGTATCTAAATTAATAACGTTTTTAATTTTTTTACGTGCATCACTTACTGCGTTGTTGGCAATAGGAAAGTTTGATACATCTTCAATGCTGTATTTTTCGCCTCGATCGGTTTTATAATTTTTAAATTCCGACTGTAAATCAGGGTTATCAATTACTTCGTTAATAAAACCTTGTTCTTCAAACTCATCATTTTTGGCAAAATAGTTTACAGATCGGTTCATAAACAAAACTTCTTCTTTTTTATCTTCGGCAGGTAAAACCACATCTTTAGCAAAATCTTGAACAAATTTCAAGTATTTTTTTGTCATATAGTTTTCATCCTGAAAAGCATCAACCGATAAAAAATGTTCTAACCAATAACGTGCATCGTAACGGTTACTGTCAATGGTTAAAATTTTGTAGCCTTCTTCTTTTTTATAATTAAAAATAATACAGCCTTTATCTAATTTATTCAGATTGATTCCTTGCTGAAGTACCATTTCTAGATTACTATTGTTTTCTTCGAACTGTAAAAAATCTGATTTTAACTCGCTTTTAAAAATTCCAATAGCATCAACCGGATTATTATCAACCGTAATATGTGTTAAATAAGTTACGTAAACCTCTCCGTTTTTAATGTGCGGATGGTTTGATTGTTCGTACAAATGTTTGGTGATTTTTTTAGAAACTTCGTGCACGCTGCTAGGATCTGCAAAAATTTCGTTTGCAAACTTATACATGTCGTTGTAATCTAAATCTACATCATGCGCAAATTGGTAGTAGCTTTCTTCTTTATCGCGAAAAGGCTTAAAAAAATATTCTTTTAAAAGCGGTGTAATTTCATCGTTTACATTAAAAGTATTTTCAGACAAAAAAATAGCTTCGGCACGGCTTTTATTTCCAACTCTGTGAATAGATAAAGATTCTATCTGGGTATTAAATAAATTAATCATAGCGTTTGTACTTTTTATAGGTAAAAAAAGAAAACCATTTGGCTTTCTTTTAGTTTAATTTTTAAAATTTGAAATTCGTAATTTGAAATTAATAATTATCGTCGTAATCAAAATCATTAAAGGTGTCATCGCCTTCAAACATATCAAAATCTTCTTCGTCGTAATCATCGTCAAAATCACCATAAATATCATCTTTAGAAATTGGATCTCCAAAATTCTTAACAGGCGCATCTTCTGGTAAAACTCCGTGAGCAAAAAGTAAAGCAGGTAATTCTTTTTCTTCTGAATCGTCTTCGTTTTCAATTGCCGCTAATTCTACAAAGAATGTCCAGTTTACAAACGGATCGTAGATATAAATAATTTTGGTTTGATCTTCATACAGCAAATCACTTAATTTAAAATCGGCCATAATTTTATCTTCACCAGGAATATCGCCCATGTCAAACAACGGAATTTCATCTTCCTGATTCCATTTGTCATCGCATAAAAAGAACGATCCACCTTCCATACCATCAAACCCAAAAGCGTTAATAATAGTATTGTGCAAATCTTCTAAAGTATCTGTATCTTTAATGGCAATGTCTCGTAAAACATCTTCTTCAGCATCTAAAATAACGCGAAATTTGTAAACCATAATTGTAATATTTGATAGCAAATTTACTATTTAATATTGATTTTACAGAGCTTTTAATTTTTCTTTTTTTTGTTTATGAAGTTATAAATTTACGGTTGAGAAGGTAATATCAACAGTTCGGCTACTTTTTATTTTTGTTTGAAATTTCTTGCCCTACATTTGATTTATAAATAATTACGATATGAAAATTTTTATAAAGCACATAAAACAGTTTTCAATAATATTGGTAATATGTTACGCTATTGTGGTCGCGATAAATTATCAATATGGCGCAAGATACAACGGCTTTGGTTTTGTAAAGCAGTTTTTAAACGTGTTTACCTACACTTTTGGAATTTACCTTGCAAATACTTTGGTTTTATCGGACTATTATTTAAAACGTAAAAAGAATTTTGAAAACATTTTAGTCGGCGGAATTTTAGTAAATATCTTAACTGCCTTGGTGGTTTTATTGTTAGAATTTACAGGATATTTAGTTTTTATAAACAGTTCTGTTGCTGAGGCTTTTACGTTTGTAAAAAATAATTCTATGGTTATGTTATGGTTTTCAATGACTATATCAACTATTGCTTACATTGTTTTATTAATTCGCCGAAAAGATAAAATTGAAGTTACGCATCAAAAAGATATTGCCGTAAAAGCAACAGCGTCGTTTGAAACATTGAAAAATCAGTTAGATCCGCATTTTTTGTTTAATTCATTGAACGTGTTAAGTTCTTTGATTGAAGAAAACCCTAAAAAAGCACAAGAGTTTACGGTAGCACTTTCAAAAATTTACCGTTATGTTTTAGATCAAAAAGATAAAAACCTAATTTCAGTTGAAGAAGAATTAAACTTTGCTAAATTGTATGTTTCGCTTTTAAAGATGCGATTTGAAGATGCACTTATTGTGAATTTTGAAAGCAGTAATACAACAAATGAATATAAAATTGTACCATTAAGTCTTCAGCTTTTACTAGAAAATGCTATAAAACATAACATTATATCAGACCAAAAGCCATTAAAGATTGATATTTTTACAGAAGAAAATTACCTTGTAATTAAAAATTCTTATCAAAAAAAAGCGACTTTTGAAAAATCTACAGGTATTGGTTTACAAAATATTACACAACGTTATAGTTTAGTTTCTACTTTAAGTATAGATATACAACAGACTGAAAATTATTATATTGTGAAAATACCATTAATATCTGACGGAGCTTTGTTTAATTTTCATCAAGACAACATTACACAAGAACTATTTAACAATGCGTATGATAAAATGTATCAGCTTAGAGAATTTTACGTAACCGTTGTAGCAACAATTATTTTTATACCGCTAGCAATAATTGTAAATATGTTTTATATGCCAAATTTTAAATGGTCGTTAGCATTAACTTTATTCATGTTATTTGCATTGGTTATAAATGGAATAAAAACGATAAACTTCTTAAAAAAATGGGAAGATAAAATGATTAATAAACAAATTAATAAAAATAAAGAAAATGGAAAATTATAGTCAGTTAGAAATTTTAAAAGCAAGAAAACGTGTCAAAAAAGTGAAAGAATTTTATATTCATTTAATCGTTTATATATGTGTTAATTCATTTTTTGTGATTATTACTTTAATAAACAATCCAGGAAATTATTGGTTTTTATTGCCATTGATAGGTTGGGGAATAGGGTTGTTTTCGCACGCTGCAAGTACTTTTAATTTTATACCGTTTTTGAATAAAGATTGGGAAAATCGGAAAATTAAGCAGTATATGGATGAAGAACGAAATACTTTTAAAAACAAAGAACAATGAAAATTGTAATTATTGAAGACGAAAAACCCGCTGCACGTTTATTAAAACGCAAAGTAGAAAATTTAAATTGCGAGGTGGTTATGATGTTAGAATCTGTAACAGAAAGTATAGAATGGTTTTTATCTAACGAACATCCCGATTTGGTTTTGGTTGATATTCAATTGTCCGACGGTTTATCGTTTGAAATTTTTGAACAAGTCGCAATTAAGAGCGCAGTTATTTTTACCACTGCTTATGACGAATATGCCCTAAAAGCATTTAAACTGAATAGTATAGATTATTTGCTGAAACCAATTGATGAGAACGAACTGAAAACCGCTGTTGAAAAGTTTATATCCCTACAAAATAAAACAGTTTTTAATCAGCAACGGTTAAGCAATGTTTACAGCAGCAATTTTAAAAAACGATTTGTAGTTAAAACCGGAAACATCATAAAAATTATTAATGTTAATGATATTGAATGTTTTTACAGCGCATTTAAAAGTAGTTTTTTATCAACTGTTGAAAATAGAACGTTTAGCTTAGACGATAGCCTTGAAACAATTGAAAATGAAGTAAATTCAGAAGATTTTTTTAGAGTAAACCGACAGTTTTTAATCAATTTAAAAGCGATTAAAGAAATAAGTATTTACAGCAATTCGCGTTTAAAAATCAGTCTGAATCATTTTAAAGAGGAAGAAATCATTGTGAGCAGAGAAAAAGTTCAAGCTTTTAAAGAATGGATAAGCCGATAAATTTCAGTAATTTAGATTAAAATTTCAAGCAAATGAAAAATTATTTAATTGCGATATGTTTAGTTGGATTTTTATTAAATTCAGTTGAAACAACAGCTCAAACAAATACTACCGTTTCCGAAAAAAAATCATTAGAAAAGCCTTATAATCCAAGCGATAACGCTCAACAAAAAATAGACACATTGCTTAAACAAGCCAAAAAAGAAAAGAAATATGTAATACTGCAAGCTGGCGGTAATTGGTGTAGTTGGTGTTTATTGTTTAACGATTTTATTAAAACAAACGCAAAAGTTAAAAAAGAACTGCAAACCAATTTCTTGTATTATCATTTAAATTATTCAAAAGAAAATAAAAATGAAGCTGTTTTTAAAAAATATGCTCCTAAAGGCGATGAATTAGGCTATCCGTTTTTTATTGTTCTAAACAGCAATGGTAAAGTGGTTAAAATTCAGGAAAGTGGTAGTTTAGAAGAAGGTAAAGGGTATAACGAAACAAAAGTTTTAAACTTTTTAAAATCGGTAAAATAACTTTATAATTTTCATTTTAAATTATTCTTACATTAATGTTTTAAATAAATTTTCTAAAAAACCTCCTTTTTGGTTAATAATTATAAATTTGCATCTTCAACAACAATTTTAAAAAAATGGATACAAATTTATTAGTAAACATTGCACAGCAATACGGCTGTCCGGTGTACGTTTACAATGGCAACACAATTGAAAATCAATTTCAACGTTTACAAGATGCATTTAAACAGGTTAAGAAATTAAAGATAAACTATGCGGCTAAAGCATTAACCAACATTTCCGTTTTAAAGTTGTTGAAGAAGAAGGGCAGTGGGTTAGACACCGTATCTATACAAGAGGTTTTATTGGGTTTAGAAGCTGGTTTTTCTCCAGATGATATCATGTTTACGCCGAACGGTGTTTCTTTAGAAGAGATCGAAGAAGCGGTACAATTGGGTGTTCATATTAATATTGATAATCTTTCGGTTTTAGAACAATTTGGTGCAAAACACCCGAATATCCCTGTTTGTGTGCGCATTAATCCGCATGTAATGGCAGGTGGAAACAGTAATATTTCAGTTGGTCATATCGATAGTAAATTTGGTATTTCTGTTCATCAAACACCGCACATTTTAAGAATTATTGAAAATACCAAAATGAAAGTAAACGGAATCCACATGCACACGGGTTCTGATATTTTAGATATCGAAGTATTCTTATACGCGTCTGAAATTTTGTTTGAAACAGCTAAACAGTTTAAAAACCTAGATTTTATTGACTTTGGAAGTGGCTTTAAAGTTCCATATAAAGAGGGTGATTTAGAAACCGATATTGAAGAATTGGGTGAAAAATTATCTGAACGTTTCAATGAATTCTGCAAAGATTACGGCAAAAATTTAACCTTGGTTTTTGAGCCAGGTAAGTTTTTAGTTTCACAAGCCGGATATTTTTTAGCAAAGGTAAATGTGGTTAAGCAAACTACATCAACTGTTTTTGCAGGTGTAGATTCTGGTTTTAACCATTTAATCCGTCCAATGTTTTACAATTCGTATCATCATATCACTAATATTTCAAACGAAAACGGTAAACAGCGTTTTTATTCTGTGGTAGGATACATTTGTGAAACTGATACTTTTGCCAGCAACCGTAAAATTACCGAAATTAGCGAAGGCGACATTTTGTGTTTTCACAATGCCGGAGCCTATTGTTTTTCAATGACATCGAACTACAATTCCCGATTTAAGCCAGCCGAAGTATTGGTTTATAACGATAAAGTTCATTTAATTAGAAAGCACGAAACCTTACAAGATTTGTTACATAACCAAATTATGGCAGATTTAGATTAATCTTTAAGTAACAAATATTTAATACGAATAGGATAGGCAAGCGTTTAGTTTGCCTATTTTTGTATAAAATAATTCAGGAATGAAAAGAAGAAGTTTTTTTAAGTTAGGAAGTTTGGTAGCATTGGGTTCTACATTGGTTAATCCAATCGATACTTTTGCAGGAAACAACGATACATCATTAAATTCAACCAATAAAAAAGCAAAGAACATTATTTTTATGGTGAGCGATGGAATGAGTTCGGGGACATTGAACTTGGCTAACATGTATTCTAACCGCATACTAGGTAAAAATAGTAATTGGCTGCAACTTTATATTGACAATAAAGTTTCTCGTGGAATAATGGATATGGCATCGGCATCATCAATCGTTACCGATTCGGCTGCGGCAAGTTCTTCATGGGGTGGTGGCGCACGCGTAAATAACGGTTCTTTGAACATTAGTCCGTCTGGAGATGAAAATATGCCAATCTGGCAAAAATTCAAGTCAAAAGGTAAAAAAGCAGGTTGTGTTACAACAGTTCCTATTACCCATGCAACGCCTGCAGGTTTTACGGTTGCTCTAAAAAGTAGAAACGATCAGTCAGCAATTGCTGAAGAATATTTAAGAATTGGTTATGATGTTTTATTAGGTGGCGGACAAAAATATTTTGCTGCAGAACATCGTAAAGATAAAAAGGATATGTATGCAGCTTTTGCTAAACAAAATTATGTGGTTGCAAAAAACAAGTCCGATTTAAGAAATACAGATCAATCAAAAAAATTATTAGGTGTATTTGATTTTGATGCACTTCCTTATCAAATTGATCGAAAACAATCTGTAGAATTATCGAACAATATTCCGACTTTAGCTGAAATGACCGAGGTTGCGATCAATCAAATGAAAGATCATAAAGAAGGATTTGTATTGCAGGTTGAATCTGGTAAGGTTGATTGGGCGGCACACGCAAACGATGTTTCGGCTCTTATTCACGAACAATTACAGTTTGATGACGCCATTGCTGTAGCTATGAAATTTGCCGAACAAGATAAAAATACATTGGTTGTAATTACTACCGATCACGGAAATGCCAATCCGGGATTAATTTACGGAAAGCATGCCAACGAACATTTTGATAGTTTGGCGAAATACAATTTTACAAACGAACATATTTTAAACAATATAAAAAATAATCAGTCCGAAAGCCAGATTAAAGAGTTCATCAAAAGCACAATTAATGTTGAGTTGAATGATGACGAAGCTAAAACCATTGCATCGTATTACAACGGATTGAAAAAAGGCGATGACGGTTTGTACAACTACAAGCATTTACCATTTCAGGCATTTTCAGAAATTCAGAAAAAATACAATTCAGTAGGGTGGATCTCAATGGATCACTCGGCAGATTATGTAGAAGTTGCTATGTTTGGTCCGGGTAATCATTTGCATAAACCGTTTATGAAAAATACCGATATGCACTATTTATTGTTAGAAGCAGCCGAAGTTGAAAACAAATTTTAGTGTATTTTTGTTAAATGAAAATTGCAGTAATAAACAATTACGATTCGTTTGTACATAACATCGTTCATTATTTGGAAAGTTTTAACGGGGTAGAAGTGTCTGTTTTTTTAAATGATGATTTTTATCTGGAGCAATTACAAAGTTTTGATAAAATTGTGTTGTCGCCAGGTCCAGGAATACCAAAAGAAGCCGGACTTTTATTAGATGTTATTGATTTTTATAAAGACAAAAAAAGTATTTTGGGTGTTTGTTTGGGACATCAGGCAATTGCTGAATATTTTGGATGCTCGCTTGTAAATCTAGATCAACCTTTACACGGAATTGCAACTAAATTAAACATTGTGGAAGACGATTTTTTATGGAATAATCTGCCAAAAGAAATTTTTGTTGGGCATTACCATTCATGGTGTGTTAGCAAAGTTAATATTGCTACCGATATTAATGTTACCGCAATAGATGAATTTGGAAATATTATGGCATTAAAACATAAACATTATGATATTCGTGGTGTTCAGTTTCATCCCGAATCTGTTTTAACTCCGCAAGGCAAACAAATTATAGAAAATTGGCTTAAAAATTAGAAAAACGATCTTATAGATCGTTTTTCTTTGTTTTCTGTTTAGTTTTTTTACCTTTTTTTGTAAAGTAGCTTAAAAAATCGCCAATATAAACATCACCCTTTTGAGTGTACTTATTTTCTGAAGCACGTGATGTTGCAAACGGTGCTTTTTCTTTTTGATTTATATCAGTAGTTCCAATTATATAAAAACCGTTTTTAGTAGGCAATGTAACTCCAGCATCTCTACCATCATATCCATAAAAAGAAGCATATTCTAAAGTAGTTCCGTCTAATGATACAACCGATGTATAAACATCAGAATTTCCCCCACCAAATTTAGGTTGGTAAGCATTTACTGCTGGTAATGTACTATCTTCTTCTTGATTTGTTGCTAACGATGAAATAAAAAGCTCTTCTCCGTTTGTAAATAAATGCTCTCCAGTATGTACAAAACTAGTCCATAATTTTTCTCCATTCGATGAAAATTTGGAAACTGTTTTAGTATTCGATAACGAAAAAGGTTCTTTTAAATAAGCTTTTTCTGTTGCGATATTCAAATTTTTAGTTGAGTAAATTCTGTGGGTTGCTAAAATATAAGCTTCATCATTAATAACAGCAAGGCAACTACTGTTTAACAGCGTATTCCCTAATGGCACATTAGTATTTTGTTCTCCAACATAAGTACTCCACAACCTTTCGCCTTTAAAACTAAATTTCGATAGAAATACTCCATAAACATTTTTTAATGAAGTATGTGGTCGGGAAATAGTTGGTAGGTGACTATTTGGTGTACCAAAATAATTACTAGACATAGTTGCACCTAGATGATCTCCGTAAACATACAGCCCATTTTTACCAGCAACAATACTTTTAATGTTAGAACTGTCTTTAGTATAGAATGTACTCCAGATATGCTTACCGTTTTTGTCAATTTTACTTATTACGTCTTGGTATTCAGCAGATGAATCCATATCTCCATTTTTTTGAAAGAAAGAAGGCGACGCAACTGTGTTTTTATTTCTTTTATTTAAAACATAAATATTATTTTCAGCATCAATAGCAAGGGGAGAAGCTGTTGAAGGAATATCATGAAAATAAGTAAGCCAGATTACATTTCCTTGTAAATCTATTTTTGATACAAAACTAGGAGCTAATCTTAATCCAAAAATTAAGTTTTCGCTGTACGCATTAGCTGTAGCAAGCTTTTCAACAACTGTTCTGCCCGAAATAATCAAATTATTTTCGGCATCAAACTTTAAATGTTCTATAACGGTTAACCCATGTTGATTTTCAGGGATTTTATAGATTAATTTAGGTTTTAATTCATTAGGGCGATATTCGTAAATTTCATTTCCGTACGCATTAACCAAATATAAATTGTTGTTTTTATTATTAACTTCAACTACAAAAGCTGATGTTCTAACAATTTTTTTTTCTGCTGTAAAGGGTTTCGTAGTTTCAGTAATAATAGGAAGTAACGTTCCCCATTCTCTTTTATATAAAGACTGTGCATAGTTTTTTGTTGTACTTAACACAACTAATGCTAATGTACAAAATATTAATTTTCGCATAATTACTTATATATGACTTAGGCTAAAAAGCTTTGATTTATATAAAAATTAATCTTTCTTTTTTGGTTTGCCGTTATTAAATTTAACGTTACCTAAAATATCTTTTTTAGTCGGGTTGGTTGAACTATTTCTAGCAGACGTACCATTTTTACTTTTAAAAGTTGTTTTGGCTGCCGGTTTTTTTGTTGTTGGAACTGCTTTTGGTTTGTGTTCCGTTTTTGGCTTGTCTGTTAATGGTACTTTTGTTGATGATATAGTTGCTAGAACATCTTTTGGATTCTTTGGATTTTCTTTAGTTCCACGTAAATAAATGACTAATCCGTTTAAAAAATTTCGTAAAATTTGATCTTGGCATTCAACATACTTTGGGTGATCTTCTGTTCTGAAAAAGTTTCCAATTTCTCCTTTAGAAATTCTGAAATCAACCAAATTTAATATATCAAGAATTTGATCGTCTCTTAATTGTAAAGCAACACGTAATTTTTTAAGGATATCGTTATTTGTCATTGTTGTTAAGTTTTTGTAAAGATACAAGAAAAAAGCTTTCTTTACGAAAGCTTAATAAGTTATATCACTAATTGCAGTTAAGGTTAAAAAATCGTCGGGATTCCATTTAAACTGCGTCACTTTTTGTTCACCAAAAGCATACATAATATCATTATAAATAACAATATCTTTAAATTTGTAGTTAACAGATTTTACCAAAACTGGTTCTGCTGGATTTGTAGTATCAAAAATCTTTAATTCGTCATCACAAATAATCAGGTAGTTTTTATGAATTGCCAACCCACGTGGATACGTTAAATTTCTTTGATGAATAAGTTCTGGATTCTTCACATTGGCAATATCATAAACCATTAAAGTATTTAAATTATTGCCGCAGCCCGTGTTAGAATGTAATGTAACATAGGCGTACCCATCATTGGCAACCACCGGGTCACACGCTGTAAAATGCTGTGCCTGTGATAAATATTTAGGATTTTCAGGGTTAGATACATCAAAAATAAACATTCCGTTTCTTGATCCCATAAACATTAAATCGCCTAAAGAATAAATGGTTTCAATGTCACGACCAATCACCACATCATTCACTTTTACAGGATTGTTAGTGTTTGATATTTGAAAAACATGTAAATTTTGATGGTCTACCGTATATAAATAATTTCCGTTAATCGCAAAAACAGCCATTGATCCACCTTTTCCAGTACCTTCTGAACCTGTTGTGCCCGAATCTGAATTATCGTTTCCGCAAAATGTTAAGGTGAAACAAGTTGCCAATAAAAAACCAAATTTTAAAAACTTTTTCATATACATTAAGATTTCCAATCAACAATAATTTCATTTTCGCTTGAACTATGTCCCCAACCGTCTGGACTAACCTTTTGTGGAAAAGTATTCTGAATACGTTTTTGAACGGTAACAGATCCATTGTTTATAGTAACTGCAACTAAATCAACCGCTTGATTAATATAGATTGTATTGTTCTTTATAGCCATATCTGTTGCTCCTGGTACTTCTAAAAATCCAGTTAATTTAGGCGCATTTGGGTTGGAGTTGTCGTAAATGTGAAACCCCTTGTTTTCATCAGTGATAAAAATATACGAATCTTTCACATATATTTTGCCCGCCTTTGTCATGCTTTTTGGTGCCGACATTTTTATAGAGTTTTCTAATTGCTGGCGCGACATATATACCGGTTCATAAGGCGAATAGCGTGAGGGCGAATCGTCTACCGTATAAATACAGCTTTGAAATAACAGAACTGTTGCCAATGGTAAAGTGTACAACAATATTTTTAAATTTTTCATATAAAAAGTATATTTTGGTTAAAAATATAAAAAATAATTACATGTCAGTTTTTTTATTTGTTAATTGTTGGATTTCATCACGAAGTTTGGCTGCCTGTATAAAATCTAAATTTTTTGCGGCATTTTCCATTTCTTTTCGCTTATCTTTTATGACTTTATCAATATCTTTTGATGTTTTGTAAACAATATGTTCTTCTGCAACTGTTTTTAAATTAGTTTCGGTCTGATCGTACGATTTAAATTTATCTGCCAAAGACTTTTCAATTTTTTTATTCAACGCTTTAGGTTTTAAACCGTGTTTTTTGTTGAATTCCATTTGCTTATTACGGCGGTATAACGTTTCGTCAATAGTTCGTTGCATGCTATCGGTAATCTTATCGGCATACATAATAGCTTTACCATTTATATTACGTGCAGCACGCCCAACTGTTTGGGTTAATGATCGAGTGCTTCTTAAAAATCCTTCTTTATCGGCATCTAAAATAGCAACTAACGATACTTCAGGCAAGTCTAAACCTTCACGTAAAAGATTTACACCAATCAAAACATCAAACAAGCCTTTACGTAAATCTTGCATAATTTCAATGCGCTCTAACGTATCGACATCAGAATGTATGTATCTGCAACGAATGCCAATTTTAGTAAAATGTTTTGCTAATTCTTCTGCCATACGTTTGGTTAGTGTAGTAACTAGAACACGTTCGTCTAATTCAACTCGGGTATGAATTTCTTCTACTAAATCATCGATTTGATTTTGACTAGGACGGACTTCAATAATGGGATCTAACAAACTTGTAGGTCGAATAACTTGCTCTACATATATACCTTCAGACTTTTGTAATTCATAATCTGCCGGCGTTGCCGAAACATAGATAACCTGATTTTGTAATAGCTCAAACTCTTCAAACTTTAACGGACGGTTGTCCATTGCAGCTGGAAGTCTGAAACCATATTCTACTAAATTTTCTTTCCGAGATCGATCTCCGCCATACATTGCATGAACTTGTGAAACAGTAACGTGACTTTCATCAATAATCATTAAATAATCTTTCGGAAAATAGTCAATTAAACAGAAAGGACGTGTGCCAGGCTCTCTTCCATCTAAGTACCTTGAATAGTTTTCAATTCCAGAACAATATCCTAACTCACGAATCATTTCCAAATCAAAATTCGTTCGTTCTTCTAAACGTTTCGCTTCTAAATGTTTACCAATTGATTTAAAATAATCTACCTGTTTCACCATATCTTGCTGAATTGCCCAAATAGCGTTTTGAAGTACATCGGGCGATGTAACAAACATATTGGCAGGGTAAATGCTTAACAATTGGTATTTTTCAATTACTTTGGATGTTGCTATGTCAAAGGATTCAATGGTTTCTATTTCATCACCAAAAAAATGGATACGGAAAGGATCATCGGCATAACTTGGAAAAACTTCTACCGTATCTCCTTTAATTCTAAAAGTTCCATGTGAAAATTCTGCTTCTGTTCTTGAATATAAAGATTGAACCAGTTGCTGAAGAAATTTAGTACGAGAAATAATCTGATCTTGTTCAATAGTTACCACATTTTTCTGAAATTCTGTCGGATTTCCGATACCATACAAACAAGAAACAGAAGCCACCACCAATACATCTCTTCGTCCGGAAAGGAGGGAAGATGTGGTACTTAAACGCATTTTTTCTAAATCTTCATTTATAGATAGATCTTTTTCAATATAAGTACCTGTAACAGGTAAATAGGCTTCGGGTTGATAATAATCGTAATAAGAAACAAAGTATTCTACCGCATTGTTTGGAAAAAACTGTTTAAATTCTGAATACAACTGTGCTGCCAAGGTTTTATTATGAGCTAAAACCAAAGTAGGTTTTTGCACTTCTTGAATAACATTTGCAACTGTAAAAGTTTTACCAGAACCAGTTACACCCAGCAAAGTTTGAAAGCGTTCGTTATTATTAATACCGTTTGATAAACTTTTTATAGCAGTAGGCTGATCGCCCATTGGTTTATAATCTGATACGACTTGAAATTTCATAAAATCGATTTTTGTAAAGATACAAATAAAAAAAGAGAGGTATAAAACCTCTCTTTTTAAAAATATTTAAACTATTAATTAGTTCACTTTGAAAGTTACTCTTCTAGCAAATTTAGAAGTAGTTTTGTTTTTACCGTCGAAAGAAGTATCTTCTCCGTTAGCAACAACTTTAATTCTATCACTAGAGATACCAGATTGTTCTAAAATTTTAGCTACGTTTTTAGCACGTTTTTCAGACAATCTTTGGTTGTAAGTAGGGTTACCAACTGAATCAGCAAAACCATTTACTTCAACTGTAGCTTCCGGATTACTACGTAAGTAAGTAATTAAGAAGTTTGTTGACTCTGCATTTTTAGGAGCTGATTTATCAAAATCAAAATAAACAGCAACGTATCCTTGGTTGATTAAATCCTGAGCTGTATTTGAATCTGCAGCTGAGAAAGTATCACCTTTCATAGCATATCTTGAATCGAAGTACTCTTCGTAAGAATCAGGAATACCATTTTTGTTTAAGTCAATAGAACGACCTTTAGTATCAACCATGTTTCCTGCTGGAGTGTTTGGTTCTAAATCTAAATAGTCAGCTACACCATCGTTATCAGAATCGATCATTTTGTTTTCGATGTCAGTTACGCGGTTTTCTAAAGCTTCAACACGGTTAGTTAAACCATCGTTAGCATACCAGTCAGCGTGTTGCTCGTTTCCACCTAAATAGAAAGATAAACCTAAAGTAGCATTGTAGAATGTACCGTTAAATCCTCTATCGTTAGCATCGATATAAGAAGCACCATCAAAAGTAACATCTTGGCGAATAGTATTAACCATTGTAAAGTCAGCATTTAAAGCCACACGGTTACCTAATTTAACTTGACCTGTTAAACCTAAAAGTACGTGACCCATTTTGTCTTTATCATAATCTAAAATACCTGGGATGTTTTCTTTTCCTGGTTGCATCCAAGAATATCCAGCACCAGCATGAGCTAATAAACCAAAAGTTTTAGTCCACTCCTCAAAATTCATGATACGACCTAAGTTAGCTACTCCTTGTAAGCTAGCTCTGTAATGTGTAGTTCTAAAATAGTTAGAATCTTCACCGCTCTTCATGTAATCATAACCAAAATCAGCTTTAATACCGAATTTGTTATTGAACATATAACGAACACCTGCATCAGCATGAACTAGTCCGAAGAAAGTATCACCTGTGTATCCTGGTGTCATTGGAGAAGAAGGTTTTGTTAAACCACCATTAATGTCAATAGACCATTTGTTGTAAGGTAATCCTTCTTGCGCGTTCATATTAGAAAATCCTAATACTGCAGCAATTAAAGGCAAAGTTATTTTTTTCATAAAACTTTTTTTTAAAATTATTAGTAATTATAGAATATTTGAATTTATAATTTTCGGTAAAAATAATATTTTTTAACTAAAAACAAAAACTTTTTTAATTTTTTAACCATTTAAAATCTGAATAGAACGTCCCAAAAGGTAGTAGAGATGCAATTAATATCAATGCCAACTTCTTTACGGACCAATTGTACTCAAACTTTAGATAAACAGCCAGTACAATGTATAGTACAAAAAGTATGCCATGAGCCATGCCAATTGGATATAATAATTGTTGGTACAATTCAGGATTATTTGGTTTATTGTATAACATGTTGTAAAACAATGCTAAATAAGATATTCCTTCTAAAGCAGCTATTAATCTAAAAAGGTTTAACATAATTAAAATTGTTGAAACTGTTCGTTGTATTCTTTTAAGTCTGCTACATTATGTTTATTGTCTAAATCTAACATTAGCGACATAAAATAAGTAAAACTTTCTGTTGAAGAATTATCATTATTTATTTCAGAATCTTCTTCAATTGGCTCATCTGAAGGAATGTTAACCAAGAAATCGTTTTTGTCCTCAATATGCTCATAAGCCAGTCGTAAAGCCTTAACTAGTACTGGTTTTTCTTCAAGTAAAGCAAATTCTCGTAATTTTTTTAATTCCGGAACTATTGTTTTTGCAACGATACCATTTGAAATTACGTCGGCTTGTAAAGCTTTTATAATTTTTTGTGCGTTTGAATTTTCCACTTATTTATTTTTTATAAACAGCGCAAAATTAGTGATATTTGTTGAAAATTAAAATAAGTAAACATTTTTTTTATGTATTTATATCGAACTATAATATATATTATGTAAAATAGAATGAACTTTATTTAACTCAGTCTTTTAATTTACTATTTAGTTATGTACGCTTTATTGTTAAGTTTATTGTCTTCTTTATTCGTTGGTTTTTTTATTAAATCACTAAAAATCAATAATTTAAAAAACTTATTTATTGTTGTTTTTGTAAACTACGTTGTAGCAATATTGGTTTGTTATTCTTTGTTTGGTAACGCCATAAGTGTTACTGGTTTAACTAATTCGTTTTCGTACATAACTGTTTTATTAGGAATTTTAATGCCCAGTATTTTTTATTTTTTAAATAAATCTTTAAATAAATCTGGATTAGCTAAAACTGATATTTTTCAGCGTTTATCGTTAATTATCCCAGTTGTACTGAGTTTTTGGCTTTTTAATGAAGTTTTTACGTGGTCTAAATTAGTTGCCATTATTTTATCGTTTATCAGTATTATTCTGTTATTGTATAAAAAATCCACAAACGATGGAAATTTTAACACATTATACCTTATCACAGTTTTCATTGGTTATGGCACTGTTGATACCTTATTTAAAATTGTTGCTACTGATAAAAGCATTCCTTATATAGCAGCTTTATTTTTGGTTTTTATAATTTGTGCCATTGTAAGTGCTCTTTATTTATTTTTTAGCAAGGGAAAAATTAAGACCAAATTCCTTTTTTACGGATTGATTTTAGGAATTTTAAATTTTTCTAATATATATTTCTATATGAAAGCACACAAAATATTTTCAGAAACTCCTACCCTTGTGTTTATTACAATGAATTTAGGTGTTATTATTGGCGGAAGTTTTATTGGAAAATTTTATTTTAAAGAAAAATTATCAAAAAAAGCGGTTGCAGGTATTTTTTTAGCCGTTATTAGTGTAATTTTATTGGCATTAATACAAATAGATGTCCTGTAAATTATGATCTATACTCCAAAAATATTTGTAACTGTTGATGTTTCCTTATTTAGAAAGATAAACAACAATTTTGAAATTTTATTAATTCAGCGATTAAATGATCCCTTTAAAGATTATTGGGCTTTACCCGGAGGTTTTGTTGATGAAAATGAAGAGTTGGAAACAGCTGCCAAGCGTGAACTTTTTGAAGAAACCGATATTCAGCTATTTCAGGTAAAACAAATTAAAGCGTATGGAAATCCAAACAGAGATCCGCGCCATCACACCATATCTGTTGCGTTTGTTGGAGAAATTGACAGTCTGGCTGAAGCCAAAGCTAAAGACGATGCCAAAGCCGTAAAATGGTTTTCTATAGACGAATTACCTGCTTTAGCTTTTGATCATGCCGAAATTATTCGCGATGCCATTGAAAAACATATTATAAAACCAGCTTATTAGGCTGGTTTTGTTTTAAAATATATCAATACTTCCTTTTCCTTCTCGAATAACTTCTGGTTCGCTTCCGGTTAAATCAATTATGGTTGATGCAGTATTATCACCATAACCACCATCAATTACCACATCGACTTTATGCTGCCACTTTTCAAAAATCAATTCCGGATCGGTTGTGTATTCAATAACTTCGTCTTCATCGTAAATTGATGTAGAAACAATAGGATTTCCCAATTGTTTAACCAATTCTAACGCAATGCTGTTATCGGGCACACGAATTCCGACCGTTTTTTTCTTTTTGAATTCTTTTGGAAGATTGTTGTTTCCTTCTAAAATAAAGGTGTACGGACCAGGCAATGCACGTTTTAAAATTTTAAACGACGAGGTGTCTAAACTTTTAACGTAATCTGAAATATTGCTTAAATCGTTACAAACAAACGAGAAATTTGCTTTCTCCAGCTTAATGCCTTTAATTTTAGCAATACGTTCTAATGCCTTGGTATTGGTAATATCGCAACCTAAACCGTAAACTGTATCGGTTGGATAAATAACCAAACCGCCGTCTTTCAATATTTTTACTACTTTCTGAATTTCCTTTTCGTTAGGATTATCAGGATATATTTTTATGAATTTTGCCATACTTTTAATTTTTCAATTTAATATTCAAATAGTCAACAACATAATAATTCCAAATACCTTTTTTTATACCTATTTCAACTATATAATTATTTGGATTTTTATCAATAAACTGATTTATTCTTTTTGAACTAATTTTTATACTTTCTGTATGATTATTGAATTTAAAATAGATTTTATTTGACTGTCTGGATTTTGTGAACTTTTCAACTGGAATCGAAACTACTTCTATTTTGCTTTTTTGTATTTCAATTTTGTTCAATATGTCCCAAATTATATTTGAAGGAATCCAAAACATAACTAAAGAGAACATAAAAAAAACAAAGTTTATTAGTAAAATGTATATAATTTTAATGTGAATCTTTTTTTCTTTTTTAAGCTCTGAAAAAGATTTTTTATAATGCAACCCTAATATGTTAAATCTTATAGCAATAAAGAAACCTATGAAAATTGGCAACCAAAATACAAATATATTGTATTTGTAATCTTTGCCAATATATAATGACTCGATAAAAATACTATACAAAACAAAAACGATAATTAGAGCTATAAAAGATTTAAATAGAAAATTGCCTCCTTTTGTTTGCTTCTTCTTATGTTGATATTTTGATTTATAATATCCCATTTATAAATTTTGCCATTACTCCAATATATTCAATTTTGCAAAACGCAGCAGCAATTTTTTAATTCCGCCTACATCAAAATGAATTTCGGCTTTTTTGTCTGCTCCTGCTCCTTCTAAATTAAGAATTTTTCCTTTACCAAAACGTTCATGCATAATAATTTGTCCTTCTTTTATCGATAAATTTTCATTTACCGATGAATTAGATGCAGAAATTTTGCTTATATCCTTTAACCTTCTAATGTCGTGATTAGGTTTTTGATCTTCTTTTTCTTTAATCCATTTTGGCGGAATACCCGCTGTTGGCTTGTGCTGACGCAATTTAGATTTATCAACATCGCCAAAAATATCTTCGTTAATAGATGATTTATATCGGTAATTGGTTTCGGGAGCCGAAAGAAACTCTAAATACTGCGGATCGATCTCCTGAATAAATCGCGATGGATCACAATCGCTTAATTTTCCCCAACGATAGCGACTTTGAGCATAGGTTAAGTATGCTTTGTGTTCGGCACGGGTTAAGGCAACATAAAACAATCGACGTTCTTCTTCTAGATCTGCACGCGAATTCACACTCATTGCACTCGGGAACAGATCTTCTTCCATACCAACCACAAAAACCGTCGGGAATTCCAATCCTTTTGCCAGGTGAATAGTCATTAAAGCCACACGGTCATCATCGCCTTTATCATTATCCAAATCGCTTGCCAAAGCAACATCTTCTAAAAATTCTGCCAAACTTCCACGTGCCCCATCTACCTCAATTTGTCCTTCGGTAAAATCTTTAATACCGTTTAAAAGTTCTTCAATATTATCTAAACGGGTAATCCCTTCGGGCGTTCCGTCTTTTTTTAATTCCTGAACCAAACCGGTTTTTTTAATCACATAATCGGTTAAATAATACGCATCGTGATTTTCGTTTATTACCTGAAAATTTTTAATCATGGTAACAAAATCACTTATTTTATTTTTGGTTCCCGATGTTAGTTTCAAATCGATTTTATCGATATGTTCCATTACTTCAAAAATACTTCGTTTGTAATGGTTGGCAGCAATATTCAGTTTTTCAACCGTTGTATTACCAATTCCACGTGCCGGATAATTAATTACACGCACCAAAGCTTCTTCGTCTTTCGGGTTTACAAGCAAGCGCAGATAACCCAAAACATCTTTAATTTCTTTACGTTGATAGAACGACAAACCACCGTAAATTCGGTACGGAATATCACGTTTACGCAAGGCGTCTTCCATAGCGCGCGATTGGGCGTTTGTTCGGTACAAAATAGCAAAATCGCCGTTGTTCATTTGATGCGTCATTTTTTCTTCAAAAATGGTCGAAGCTACAAATCTGCCTTCTTCTGCATCGGTTATCGATCGGTGTATTTTAATTTTGGGTCCGTCGTCGTTGGCTGTCCAAACAACTTTATCAAGCTTGGTTTTATTTTTGTCGATGATGGTATTGGCTGCTTCTACGATATTTTTTGATGATCGGTAATTCTGTTCCAAACGATACACCTTAACATCGTCAAAATCTTTCTGAAAATTGAATATATTGTTGATATTGGCTCCACGAAACGCGTAAATTGACTGTGCATCGTCGCCTACCACACAAATATTCTGAAAACGATCTGCCAGCGCCTTAACAATTAAGTATTGCGAGTTGTTGGTATCCTGGTACTCATCAACCATAATGTAACGGAAACGATCCTGATATTTCAGTAAAACTTCGGGAAAGCGAACCAACAATTCGTTTGTTTTCAACAATAAATCATCAAAATCCATTGCTCCTGCCTTAAAACATCTTTCCACATACGCCTGATACAAATCGCCCACACGCGGTTTTTTAGCCATAGCGTCGGCTTCCATTAATTCCGGATTGTTAAAATATGCCTTTACGGTAATCATGTTATTTTTGTAGTTGGATATTCTACCTAAAACATCTTTAGGTTTGTAAATATCCTTATCTAACTGCATTTCTTTAATGATTTGTCCGATTAAACGTTGGGAATCCTGCGAATCGTAAATCGTAAAATTAGACGGATACCCTAATTTATCTGATTCGGCACGAAGAATTCTTGCAAAAACCGAGTGAAAAGTTCCCATCCACAAGTTTTTAGCTTCGGCAGAACCAACAATTTTTGAAATACGTTCTTTCATTTCGCGCGCTGCTTTGTTGGTAAAAGTGAGCGACAAAATATTAAAAGCATCAACCCCAAGGTGCATCAAATAAGCAATACGCAAAGTTAAAACCCTTGTTTTCCCAGAACCTGCACCGGCAATAATAATCATTGGTCCGTTTTTTTGTAAAACAGGTGCACGCTGCGCATCGTTTAATTGATCGATATAATTTTGCATAGATTTATTTTCAGAAAAAAACAAAGTTACTACTACTAAAAATAAGTAGCAAATAATATTATTTTAGGTTTATATTTGCTTTTTAAAAGTAGCAAAATTATGTTTTCAAATTTTACGGTAGACTGGAAAGAGTCGTTACTTATTTTATTGGGGGTAATAATTATTATATTATTGTATTATGTTTTTAACAGAAAGTCGATTGCTGAAGAAAACTACACCCGAAAGTTGTTAAAGCAACAAATGGAACAAAGTCAAAATGTACCATTTATAAATGAGGAAAAACGTCAGGCAACTCCGCAAATCACGCAGGCTTACGAACGGTTGATTATATTAATGGAACGCATTGATTTGCATAAACTGGTAGTACGCATTACCCCTATTTCCTCTCTAAAACAAGATTATGCTACGTTTTTAATTCAAAACATTGATCAGGAATATGATTTCAATATTTCACAACAATTATATGTTTCAGAAGAAGCGTGGGCGTTAATTGCAACTGCAAAACAAACCATTATTCAACAAATTTTAAAAACGAGCTTAAACAACAGTATCACTGATGCAAATGATTTGCAAAGAGCTCTTTTAAATATCAATGAGGCAAATTCAGTTACCGATTTAGCAAAAAACAGATTAAAACAAGAATTTAAAAGTTTGGTTTAATTTTTGATAATCTCTATTTATATTAAAGCTAAAAATTATGAAAAAGCTACTTACAATTTTGGGAATTGCTTTTTTAGCAAGTTGCGAATCATCTGAAACCTGCCACTGTGAAGTGTTTGAAAACATAGGTACAGAAGAGCAACCCCAATTAAGATATCTTGGCAGTTTAGACGGAAACTGTGATCAACAAATTAAAGAAGAAGAAAAAGTTTACCAAAGTGTAAGCTGTGATTAAAGATGTTCAACCGAACATCTTTTTTTATGTTTGCCTTATTTTTCATATATTCGCTAAACCTAAAAGTAAAATATATGAAATTTGGAATTATCCGCGAAGGTAAAACTCCACCAGATAAGCGCGTTGTTTTTTCCCCACAAGAATTATTATCAGTTAAAAACACTTATCCAACCGCATCATTTAAGGTTGAAAGTTCACCTATAAGAGTATTTAAAGACGAAGAATACCAAAAATTAGGTTTTGATATAAGTAACGATATGACCGATTGTGATGTGCTTTTTGGAGTTAAAGAAGTGCCGGTAGACCAACTAATTCCAAATAAAACCTATTTCTTTTTTTCGCACACCATAAAAAAACAGCCTTACAATAAAAAGCTATTGCAAGCCTGTTTAGAAAAAAACATCCGATTAATAGATCATGAAACATTGGTTGACCAAAACGGTGCACGTCTGATTGGTTTTGGCAGATATGCCGGAATTGTAGGTGCTTACAATGCTTTTAGGGCTTTTGGAATTAAATATGAACTATTCAATTTAAAAAAGGCAGAAGAATTAAAATCGCAAAATGATTTGATCGACCGTTTAAACAAAGCCTACCTACCCCCTATTAAAATTGTTTTAACAGGTAAAGGAAAAGTGGGGTTTGGTGCCAAAGAAATTTTAGACGGTATGAAAATGAAAGAAGTTTCTATTGAAAAATTCCTGACTAAAGAGTTTGACGAGCCTGTATATGTTCATATTGATGTAGAAGATTATTACAAAAAAACCGATGGTTCGGCAGGATCTTTTGAAGATTTTAAAATAAATCCTTTGACTTACGAAAGTGATTTTGAAAAATTTGCGCACGTTGCCGATATTTTTATAGCCGGACATTTTTATAAAAACGGATCGCCAAAAATTTTAACCAAAGAAATGCTTAACAATGCCAAGAATGCCATAAAAGTGGTAGCCGATATTTCTTGCGATATTGACGGACCTATAGACAGTACGCTTCGTGTTTCTACAATTGCCGACCCAATTTACGGATATTATCCACGGGAAAACAAAGAAGTTCCTGTAGACCATCCTGCGGCGGTTGTTGTTATGGCGGTTGACAATTTACCGTGCGAATTACCTAAAGATGCCAGTGAAGGTTTTGGTGAAATGTTTATAGAATACATTATTCCGGCTTTCTTTAATAATGATAAAGACGGTATTTTAGAAAGAGGTACCATTTGCCAAAACGGTAAACTAACAGAACGTTTTTCGTACTTGGAAGATTTTGTAAAATAACAAAGAGGCCTTTAGAATTCTAAAGGCTTCTTTGTTTAAATAGTCATAGAAAAAAGTTGTTTTTTAGGATCATTTTCAATTAAATACTCATCAAATGCCATACAGATATTTCTAACAAACGCCTTACCCAGATCTGTGACAGTTAATGTATCATTTTCAATAATAATTAGTTGGTCTTTAATAAACTCTGCTACCCTTTCAAGCAATACGTCTTTGGGAATAATCGGATAAACAGCGTTTAAACTTGTTTTAAACTTACAGATAATATCAGATATTGTGTTACGAAGAATTTCGTCTTCAGTAGACAAAATATGTCCCTTAACCACCGTTAAACTATTGTCCTGCAACAGTTCCATGTATTTTTTTACCTCTTTTTCGTTTTGTGCAAAAGCCGATCCGCAATCACCAATAGCCGATGCACCCAAACCGATAAGCACTGTTGTTTTATAAGGTGTATATCCCATAAAATTTCTGTGCAAAGTTTTATTTTTATACGAAACATATAAATCGTCTGTTTTTACTGCAAAATGATCCATTCCAATTTCATTATAGCCGTTTTGTTGCAGTAAATTTCTTCCCAATTCATAAAGTTGTCTTTTTTCTTCGTTTTTAGGAAGATCCTCATCATTAAAACCTCGTTGACCATTACCTTTCATCCAAGGCACATGGGCGTACGAATAAAACGAAATTCTATCAGGAGTTAATAAGTTCGTTTTTTCAATAGTATTTTTAATAGAATCAATAGTTTGAAAAGGCAATCCGTAGATAATATCGTGTGATACAGACTGATAACCAATTTTACGAGCAGTTTCGGTTACGTAAGCAACCTGGTCAAACGACTGTATTCTGTGAATGGCTTTCTGAACTTTTCCATCATAATCCTGCACACCGAAACTTACCCTTTTAAAACCCAAATCATATAATGTTTGCAAATGTTCTTTTGTAGTATTATTGGGGTGTCCTTCAAAACTTAACTCTATTTTCGGGTGCTTTACAGCCTTATCAAAAATGCCTGAAATAAGTCGTTTCAACTGATTACAGCTAAAAAATGTAGGCGTACCACCACCCAAGTGCAGTTCTTTAATCACAGGTTTTTCTTGAAAAAGAGCTACATATAGCTGCCATTCTTTTAAAACTGCTGTAATGTAAGGCTCTTCAACCTCATGTCGTTTGGTAATGTATTTATGACAACCACAAAAAGTACACAAACTTTCGCAATAAGGTAAATGAATGTAAACAGCAATTCCTTCGGTGGTATTACTTTTTTCAAAATTATTTTTTAGCTGACGTTTCCATTCATTGGTTGTAAAACCCAATTCGTTCCAAAAAGGAACCGTAGGATAACTTGTATATCTTGGACCGGGGATGTTGTATTTTTGAATTAAAGTACCCATAATTTTTTTTATCAAAATTAACAGGCTGCACTCATTTAATTACTGATATTTGTCATGATCTGTTACAAAAATCTATTAAAAGACCGTTATATCAATCAAAGCCAAACAAATAATTGTTTTTTAAGATTTTTATAAGAATTTATCATTCAAGAATTGCATATATTTGAACATAATTATTAAAAAAACAATTAAAAAATGGACCACGCGTCTTTTCAAAGTTTTATAAAAACCGTTTTAATTATAGTATTGGTTTACTATCTGTTTAAATTTGCCTTTAAGCTATTAGCACCTTATCTGTTGAACAAAGCTGTGAATAAAGTTTCCGAAAATTTTCAGAAACAGCAACAAGCTTATCAAAACCAAAGCGGTCAGCAAACACAACAACCCGATTTTGAAAGCGAATTAAAACAAAACAAAATACCTAAAGAAAAAAAGAAAGTCGGTGAATATATCGATTATGAAGAAATAGAATAGTAATTAAGTCTTGTATTGCAAGACTTTTTTTTTACCGTTTACCAAATAATAAGTACATTTAGCATCAAATTTATGTATTATGAAAAATTTTAAAAACTATGTGCCTCATATTTTAGCGATATTAGGTTTTGTAGTTGTTGCTTTAGCTTATTTTTATCCGGTACTTTCGGGTAAGCAGATCTATCAGTCGGATATTGTTCAATACACCGGAATGGCTAAAGAGTTAAATGATTTTCGCCAAACAAATAACGAAGAAACCTATTGGGTCAATAATGCGTTCGGCGGTATGCCAACGTATCAGTTAGGTGCAAAATATCCCCATAATTACATAAAAGAATTAGATTATGTTATCCGTTTTCTTCCACGTCCGGCAGATTACGTTTTCTTATATTTTATAGGTTTTTACCTGCTGCTTTTAACCTATAAAGTAAAACCTTTAAAAGCTTTTATAGGTGCATTATTATTCGGTTTCTCTACCTATTTAATTGTGATTTTAGGAGCCGGACACAATGCAAAAGCGCACGCAATTGCTTATATGCCTATGGTTTTGGCAGGTGTGCATCTGGTTTTTAGAAAGAAGTATCTTTTGGGTGGAATTCTTACAATGCTTGCTGCAGCGCTGGAAATTTCGGCAAACCACTTTCAAATGACGTATTATTTACTGATCTTTTTAGTAATTGTAACCATTTATTATTCGGTTCATTATATCAAACAAAAAGACCTTTCATCATTATTAAAAATGTTCGGAATCTTCGCTGTTGCCGGTATTTTGGCTGTCGGTTTAAATGCAACCAACCTAATGGCAACATCAGAATACGCGAAATTCAGTACTCGAAGCGATAGCGAATTAACCATTGCTCCAGACGGTTCTCCAAAAGAATCAACCAACGCAATGACGCACGATTACATTACCGAATACAGCTACGGTATTTTTGAAACCTTTAACTTATTAGTACCAAGAATTACGGGTGGCGGAAACGGTGAAAACATCGGTACCAATTCAAACACCTATAAATACGTTTCAAGTTTTTTACAGTCGCAAGGTTACGATCCTGCACCAGCGCAACAATTCGCAGACCACGCACCTACTTACTGGGGTAAACAGCCTATTGTTGCCGCGCCTGCCTATATTGGGGCTGTTGTATTGTTTTTAGCGGTGCTGTGCTTTTTTGTTGATAACAGAAAAGCAAAATACTATTTAGGTACCGGTGCAGCGGTTTCTATAGCATTATCTTGGGGACACAACTTTTTTTTAACCGATTTTTTAATTGATACCTTACCACTTTATAATAAATTTCGTGCCATCACATCCATTCAGGTAATTGCCGAATTATGTTTCCCTATATTGGCAATTTTAGGTTTACAGGCATTCTTTAAAGCATCAAAAGAAGAACAATTTAAGGCAATAAAAATGTCGGGAATTGTTTTTGCGGGAATAGTTGTTTTATTGTTCGTTTTAAAAGGAATGATGGATTTTGAAGGATCGAACGATTCGTATTATGCACAAATTTTCCAAGACGGCGGTTCGGGCTTTCTAAACGCTTTAACAGACGACCGTAAAGCAATGTACAACAAAGACCTGTTGCGTACATTAGTTTTTGTTGCTTTAGCAGCAGCCGTTTTATGGGCTTTTAACAAAGAAAAACTAAATGCAAAAACTGCAGTTATTATTGTCGGTTTATTAGGTGTTGTTGATTTGGTGGCGATTGATACCAATTACGTTAACAAAGATAATTTTGTTTCAAAACAACAAGTAGAAAGACCTTTTCAGGAAACTCCGGCAGATCAGCAGATATTGTCAGATAAATCACAGTTCCGCGTTTTTGAACAGCAAGGCGGTTTCAGCAGTGCACGCAGTTCATTCTTTCATCATTCGTTAGGCGGATATCACGCAGCTAAACCTAAAAAAGTTCAGGATTTGTTCGATTATCAAATCTCTCAACAAAACGTTGAAGTTTTAAATATGTTGAATGTAAAGTACATCATCGGTAAAAACGAAGAAGGAGCTGATATTCCTTTGCAAAATCCGGAAGCTAACGGAAACGCATGGTTTGTTAAGAATATTCAGAAAGTTGCGAATGCCGATGAAATGATGGCAGCAATGAAATCGTTTAAATCAAAAG
>JBEBXO010000010.1:0-49432 GCA_040391585.1 Paenimyroides ummariense
CCGCTACAGCAACTGGTCTTGCCGCGGGTACTTATACGGTAACTGTTACTGATGCGAATGGATGCCAAGCGACAAGAAGTTTTACAATTAACCAGCCGGCAACTGCTTTAAGCTTGGTATCTGGAGGTGTTAAAACCGATGTGTCTTGTAACGGAGGCGGTAACGGTACCGCAACGGTAACACCAACAGGAGGAACTCCATCTTACACCTATTCTTGGAATACAAATCCTGTACAGACAACCGCTACAGCAACTGGTCTTGCCGCGGGTACTTATACGGTAACTGTTACTGATGCTAATTCATGCCAGATTACCAGAAACTTTACAATCACTCAGCCTGCTGCGTTAACTGCAGTTACCTCTCAAATCAATGCTACTTGTTCTGCAGGCGGGCAGGCAAATGTTACACCTTCTGGAGGTGTAGGGGGGTATTCTTACTTGTGGACTCCTGGAGGTGCTACAACATCAACTGTAACAGGATTAGCGCCAGGTAATTACAACTGTGTTGTTACTGATGGAAATGGTTGTACTATTACTAGAAACTTTACAATAGGTACTACGAATACTTTAGTTGCTTCTACTTCGCAAACAGATTTACTTTGTAATGGTGAAAATACTGGATCTGCATCCGTAATTCCATCAGGCGCACCCGGACCATTTACTTATGTATGGTCTCCTTCTGGAGGAACCGGGGATACAGCCAGTAATCTGGCTGCAGGAAACTACTCAGTTACCATTACAGCAAATAATGGATGTTCTATTATAAAAAACTTTACAATCACGCAGCCACCATCACTTACAGCTACAATTACACAAACAAATGTGTCTTGTAATGGTGGTTCAAATGGTACTGCTTCTGTAGCAGTATCTGGCGGTACAGGTGCTTATACCTATTCATGGGCTCCAAGTGGCGGAACTGCAGCAACAGCTTCAGGATTGGCAGCAGGAACCTACACGGTAACGGCAACAGATGCGAATGCATGTACAATCACGAGAACGGTAACAATCACTCAGCCTACGGCAATTTCAGGTACAACAGTAGTTACCAATATTGCATGTAACGGTGGTTCTACAGGTGCTATTAATTTAACTCCATCAGGAGGAACAGCACCATATACTTTCAACTGGGGAGGTGGAATCACTACAGAAGACCGTACAGGATTACCGGCAGGATCTTACAGTGTAACGATTACTGATGCTAACGGATGTACAGGAATCGTTAATGTAACGATCACCCAGCCAATGGCTATAAGTGCAAGTGTTTCTCAAACAAACATTTCATGTAACGGAGGATCTAATGGTATAGCAACTATTGTTGTAACGGGCGGAACAGGTGCTTATACCTACTCATGGGCTCCAAGTGGCGGAACTGCGGCAACAGCAACAGGATTGGCAGCAGGAACCTACACGGTAACGGCAACAGATGCGAATGCATGTACAATTACAAGAACGGTAACAATCACACAACCACCGGTACTTAATGCAGTTCCGGTAGCACAAACTAATATTGCATGTAACGGAGATGCTACAGGTAGCGCTACAGTTGGCGTAACAGGTGGTACAGGAGCATATAGCTATTCATGGGCTCCTTCAGGAGGTACAGCAGCTACAGCTACAGGTTTAACAGCTGGTACGTACACAGTAACGGTAAGCGATGCTAATAACTGTACAGATACCCAAAGCTTTACAATCACGGAGCCAACTGCACTTATTGCATCGGCATCTGCGCAAACTAACGTTTCATGTAACGGCGGTACTAATGGTTCGGCTACAGTAGCTGTATCAGGCGGTACTGGAGGATACACTTATTCATGGGCACCATCAGGCGGTACTGCAGCTACAGCTACCGGCCTTGCAGCTGGTAACTACACAGTAACTGTAACAGACGCTAACGGTTGTACAGCAACTCAAAGTTTTGCGGTTACTCAACCGGCACCTTTCGCTATTACAACATCACAAACCAATGTGGCTTGTAATGGTGGTACTAATGGTACTGCTACTGTAGCAGTATCTGGAGGAACAGGTGCTTATACCTACTCATGGGCTCCAAGTGGTGGAACTGCGGCAACAGCTTCAGGATTGGCAGCAGGAACCTACACGGTAACGGCAACAGATGCGAATGCATGTACAATCACGAGAACGGTAACAATCACTCAGCCTACGGCTTTGAATGCTACTACTTCTCAGACTAATATTTCATGTAATGGTGGTTCTAACGGAACCGCAGGTATTGTTGTAACAGGAGGTACGGCACCTTATACCTATTCATGGTCTCCAAGCGGTGGAACTGCGGCTACAGCAACAGGATTGGCAGCAGGAACCTATACGGTAACGGTAACAGATGCGAATGCATGTACAATCACGAGAACGGTAATAATCACTCAGCCTACGGCTTTGAATGCTACTACTTCTCAGACTAATATTTCATGTAATGGTGGTTCTAACGGTACAGCAGGTATTGTTGTAACAGGAGGAACGGCGCCTTATACCTATTCATGGGCTCCAAGTGGCGGAACTGCAGCAACAGCAACAGGATTGGCAGCAGGAACCTACACGGTTACGGTTACAGATGCGAATGCATGTACAATTACAAGAACGGTAACCATCACTCAGCCAACCGTAATTTCAGGTACAACAGTAGTTACCAATATTGCATGTAACGGTGGTGCTACAGGAGCTATAAACTTAACTCCAACAGGAGGTACTGCCCCTTATACTTTCAACTGGGGTGGCGGCATCACTACAGAAGACCGTACAGGATTAACTGCAGGATCTTATAGTGTCACAATTACAGATGCTAATGGATGTACAAAAACTATAAGCGCTACCGTAACTCAACCTACAGCTTTGAGTGCAACGACTTCTCAGACTAATGTTTCATGTAACGGCGGTTCTAACGGTACTGCTACTGTAGCAGTATCAGGTGGTACACCAAGCTACACATATTCATGGGCTCCAAGTGGTGGAACTGCGGCTACAGCAACTGGATTGGCGGCAGGAACCTACACGGTAACGGTAACAGATGCGAATGCATGTACAATCACGAGAACGGTAACGATCACTCAGCCAACCGCAATTTCAGGTACAACAGTAGTTACCAATATTGCATGTAATGGTGGTTCTACAGGAGCTATCAATTTAACTCCAACAGGTGGAACAGCTCCTTATACTTTCAACTGGGGTGGCGGCATCACTACAGAAGACCGTACTAATTTAGCAGCAGGATCTTACAGTGTAACAATTACTGATGCTAACGGATGTACAAAAACTATAAGCGCTACCGTAACTCAACCTACAGCTTTGAGTGCAACGACTTCTCAGACTAATGTTTCATGTAACGGCGGTTCTAACGGAACAGCAACCATTGTTGTAACGGGAGGAACTGCTCCATACACGTATTCATGGTCTCCTAGCGGTGGAACTGCGGCTACAGCAACAGGATTGGCAGCAGGAACCTACACGGTAACGGTTACAGATGCGAATGCATGTACAATCACGAGAACGGTAACAATCACTCAGCCTACGGCTTTGAGTGCTACTACTTCTCAGACTAATATTTCATGTAATGGTGGTTCTAATGGTACAGCAACTATTGTTGTAACGGGCGGAACGGCACCTTATACCTATTCATGGTCTCCAAGCGGTGGAACTGCGGCTACAGCAACAGGATTGGCAGCAGGAACCTATACGGTAACGGTTACAGATGCGAATGCATGTACAATTACAAGAACAGTAACAATCACTCAGCCTACGGCTTTGAGTGCTACTACTTCTCAGACTAATGTTTCATGTAATGGTGGTTCTAATGGTACAGCAACTATTGTTGTGACAGGAGGAACGGCACCTTATACCTATTCATGGTCTCCAAGCGGTGGAACTGCGGCTACAGCAACAGGATTGGCAGCAGGAACCTACACGGTAACGGTTACAGATGCGAATGCATGTACAATCACGAGAACGGTAACAATCACTCAGCCTACGGCTTTGAGTGCTACTACTTCTCAGACTAATATTTCATGTAATGGTGGTTCTAATGGTACAGCAACTATTGTTGTAACGGGCGGAACAGGTACTTATACGTACTCATGGGCTCCAAGCGGTGGAACTGCGGCTACAGCAACAGGATTATCAGCAGGAACCTATACGGTAACGGCAACAGATGCGAATGCATGTACGATTACAAGAACGGTAACAATCACTCAGCCTACGGCTATCATTGTAACGACTTCGAAAACAGACGTGAGTTGTCCGGGATCGAACGACGGATTTGCAGCTGTTGAGGTAGTAGGAGGGACTGCTCCTTATACATACAATTGGAACAACGGGGCGACAGCTAGTCAGATCACTGCATTAATAGCGGGTACGTATTCGGTAACGGTTACCGATGCCAACGGTTGTACTGTAACAAAACAGATTATTGTTAATACCATACCCGATATAACGGCTCCTGTACCTACAGTAGCAAGTTTACCTGTAATCATCAGAGAATGTACGGTAACTTCATCAGATATTCCGGTGCCTACAGCAATTGATAATTGTTCTGGTACGCTAACGGCAACTACATCTGATCCGTTAAGCTATACTGCACAGGGTACATATACCATTACTTGGAATTATAACGATGGTAACGGTAATACTAGTACGCAAACGCAGCAGATCATAGTAGATGACACAACGGCTCCTGTACCTACAGTAGCAAGTTTACCGGCGATTACAAGGGAATGTGGTGTGGTGCCTGTAGATATTCCGGTGCCTACAGCAATTGATAATTGTTCTGGTACGCTAACGGCAACTACATCTGATCCGTTAAGCTATACTGCACAGGGTACATATACCATTACTTGGAATTATAACGATGGTAACGGTAATACTAGTACGCAAACGCAGCAGATCATAGTAGATGACACAACGGCTCCTGTACCTACAGTAGCAAGTTTACCGGCGATTACAAGGGAATGTGGTGTGGTGCCTGTAGATATTCCGGTGCCTACAGCAATTGATAATTGTAAAGGTACAATCACAGCAACTACTGCTGATCCGTTAAACTATACTGCACAGGGTACATATACCATTACTTGGAATTATAATGATGGTAACGGAAATACAAGTACTCAAACGCAACAGGTTGTGGTGCTGCCTTCTCCACTGGAAAATGTAGTGTTAAACGATCTGGTAACAGTCTATAACGGTTCGCAACATAGTGTTGAAGTACAGAATATCCCAACGGGAGCAACGGTTGTTTACAGTATTACTCCTGATAACGGACTTATGAATGCAGCGGTAAATGCTGGTACTTATGTGGTTACCGCAACGGTTACGCCACCTGCGTCTGCTGTAAATTGCCAAAGCATTACCTTGGAAGCGGATCTTGTAATCGAAAAAGCACCGCAGTATATCACATTTGATCCTTTGGATAAACTGCTATTGGAAGAAGCTTCTGATTTTCAGTTGACAGCGGTTGCTGATTCAGGCCTTCCGGTAACCTATACTTATAGTTATCAGCAAAATACACCTGCGGCAACAGTTACAGCAGAAGGTTGGGTAACCTTACACCATTCGGGATCTGTGGTTATCACAGCGCATCAGCAGGGTGATAGTAACTATATGGCGGCACAAACGGTAGACAGGGAATTAATTATCGATAGTGAAGATGCTTCCGTAGGTCAGTTTGTAATTGATGGTCAGGTATATGATAATCCACCGGCAACAGTTTACTTTAAACAGGATTGTGACGAATTAAGCGATAGTGTGCATGTGGATATTGTGGCAGAATACGGTGCATCGGTTGATCCTTCGCGCAGTTTCGATATACAGACTCCAAAACCTGGTGTATATAAACAAAAGGTTGAAGTGGTTTCACAAAATGGTGAGGTGGTTCAAGTATACGAAATCATTGTTGAGCGTCCGTTCCGATTCGAAGATATCGTGGTTAAGAAGTTTAACAATACGCTTCTTGTGAACAACAATCCGCAAACAAACGGCGGTTATAAGTTTGTGAAGTTCCAATGGTACCGAAATGGTGTGCTTGTAGGTAACGAACAGGTTTATTCTGCAGGTAACAGTAAAGAGGATGTTTTAGCTGATAGTTCAGAATATCAGGTGGTTGTTACTACCGAAGACGGACAGGTAATCAGTAGCTGTTCGGAAAAAATGGAACGTAAACGCAGCTTTGAAATGAGTATTTATCCGAATCCGGTAAATGCAGGGGAACAGTTGCAGATTGTTTTTGATTATCCTGATGCCCAGTTTAAAGGGGCAACGGTTGAGCTTTATGCATTGAATGGAAAAAGGGTGCATAAACAGTTTGTTAATGAGAATGCATCGGTAATTAATCTTCCAAAAGGAATGTCGGCTGGTGTATACATGCTGGTAGCTTTAATCGACGGAGAAAAAGAGACAATTAAGCAGACAATGAAAATAATTGTAAAATAACTAAATCTAATATCAGTGAATAATAAATATAAAATTATAATCACAGGCTGTGCGGCGTTCCTTTTTGCGAACGCGGCACAAGCTCAAGCCTGGCAGATCGAAGGTGCAGGGCAGGTGGTACACCAGCCGTCAGACAGCGGTTTTAAAGCAGCTTCAAATGCAGTAGGATTTTCAGCAGGTATTGGGTACGGATATTACTTAAACCAGAATTTCAGCCTGAATATCGGACTGTCATATTTAAAGAATGATTTGGATTATGCAACCTCTTTCGTACGAAATGCATATGATCAGCAGGATTCCGAAGGAGATCGTTTCGAATTCAGATACACCGCCGATAACTACTACGAAACCGTTCAAATGCAGAGTTTGCGTATTCCGTTAACGGTGCAGTATGAAACCCAGGGTGTAGTTCGCTGGTATATGCGTACGGGAATTCTTTACGGCATGCAGTTGGGGAAATCGAAATACCAGCTCGATTGGCAGAACCTGAAAACGTCTGGTTATTATGAACAATGGGATGCCGAATTGAATGGACCGCTGTTCGCAGGGTTTGGAGATCAGGGTAATCAAAGACACGAAGGAAAGGTAAAACTGCAAAACAGTTTTTCATGGATCGTTGAAACAGGTATCAAACAGCAACTTAGTTCAAAAGACGATTTGTACATAGGGTTCTTTTTCGAAATGGGCTTAAACAATATACGCCCAAATAATGCAGCTGAAAGTCAGGCAGTAGAATATACAAACAATACAGACCAACCGCTTGTATATAACAGTATTCTGAACCAGCAGCAGTTTAGTGATAAAAAACTTACCACACATATTTTTGGAATAAAGCTGCGGTATGCCGTTGATTTTAGTAAAAAGTAAATACCAGAAGCCTCACTTTATCGTGAGGTTTTTTTATTGCGAAAGCATAACCAGCTGATAGGCTAAATGCACTTTATCCAACAGTGATAGGGTACATTAAACCAAATCAATTTTATCATCAAGATGGGAGAAAAGTATCTCCGGTAGTTCGAGTAACATTTTGGAGTAGCACGAAAAAATGTTGTATCGAGAACTATTGCGAGAATAGGTAACACAGTACGACAATTAAACAGTTAAACGATTAAACAAATCAACGATTCAACAGTTCAACGATTAAACAAATCAACGATTCAACGAATCAACAATTCAACAATTCAACTACTATACTCCTTTACACTCCTTGCATCCGTGGTAAAAAAATGATTTTTCAAGACCAATTTACCCTTATAACCATCTAACTATATAACAATTCAACGAATCAACGAATCAACCACTATACTCCTTTATAATCCGTGCATCCGTGGTAAAAATCCAGCAACACAGAAATTGTAACACAGTACGACAATTAAACAATTAAACAGTTAAACGATTCAACAGTTCAACTACTATACTCCTTTGGCATTTTGAAGCAGCGCGAAAAAATGTTGTATCGAGAACTATTACGAGATTAAGATAAGTAAGCACAAATCCGGCAAGGTAATCATGTAATAATCATTTAATCCGTGTTAAAAAAATGATTTTTCAAGACCAATTTACCCTAATAACCATCTAACTTTATAGCGATTCAACGATTAAACAGTTCAACTACTATACTCCTTTATAATCCGTGCATCCGTGGTAAAAATCAAGCAACACAGAAATTGTAACACAGATACGACAATTAAACAATTAAACAATTAAACGATTCAACAGTTCAACAGTTCAACTGCTTTATAATCCATGCATCCGTGGTAAAAAAACACCTCAATAAATTCCCTCCTCAAGAAAGGAGAGAAATATCTCCGTCAGTTCGATACAAATCTAAAGGAGTAACATTTTGCAGTAACATGAAAAAATGTTGTATCGAGAACTATTACGAGATTAATATAAGTAAACACCATATCCCGCAAGGTAATCATGTGATAATCATTTAATCCGTGGTAAAAAACATTGTAAAAAATGAAGATTTTGATTATAAACAAATCAACGATTCAACAGTTCAACTACTATACTCCTTTATAATCCGTGCATCCATGGTAAAAAAATCCAAAAAATTCTTTCTTTGTGAAGGCAGTAGGTGCCTCCATCAGTTCGAATAACATTCTGCAGCTGCACAAAAAAATGTTGTATCGAGAATTATTATAAGGTCAAGATAAGTGCGGATTCATATAGATAAAAGTACGCTATGTGTTTTCAACTTGTTGAAAAACTATTCAAATTTTTTCTACATGTAATAAGATCTGTTGTATCATTGTTGTAAAATAAATGTTTGTTCAAGCTAAACCATTTCCCCTTTTACCTTTCTAATAATTCAACACGATTCCATGTAGGTTAAAGTGAATCAATCCAATTTGTCTATAAACAAAATTTCACATCTGGCATCCTGCATCTGGTAGGCAACATCCTTCATTAACCTTAAACCTTAAACCTTAAACTTGAAACCCTACACCTCAACGATCCAAGATCCTATAAAGTATACTATGTGTTTTCAACTTGTTGAAAAACTATTCAAATCTTTTATACATGTAATAAGATCATTTGTATCATTGTGGTAAAATAAATGTTTGTTCAATATAAATTCTCATTATTAGTATCTAACTTTATAACAGTTTAACGAATCAACACCCGAGGACGAAGTTCAAAGTCTGCGAATACTTGGAGCAGAGTATGTGGGGAGCGAAGCTAATTCAATAACTCCAATATGATTAATCACTTAGAAAATGACTATTTAAGAATAACTGTTGCTTCAAAAGGTGCCGAATTAAAATCGGTAATTACTAAAGCAGATCAACACGAATTCCTATGGCAGGGAAATCCGGAATTTTGGGGTAAGTCAAGCCCCGTATTGTTTCCTATTGTGGGTACATTGAAAAATGGGAGGTATGTTTATGATGAAAAAGAATATCAATTACCACGACACGGTTTTGCAAGGGACTATAATTTTAAGGCAGAACAAAATACTGATACACAATTAACATTCTCTCTAGAATCATCAGAAGAAACACTAAAGGTATATCCGTTTCGGTTTAAATTACTGATCATTTATACCTTAAATGAGAATAACTTAGAAGTAGCATATAAAGTTGAAAATCTGTCGTTAACCGAACCTATGTACTTTTCGCTAGGGGCGCACCCGGCGTTTAAAGTGGGTGAAAGCGCAATAGATTTTAACAACTACAGTTTGCTTTTTAATAAAGAGGAAAAGTTAAAAGTAAACCTATTGACTAATGGTTTGCTTTCTACAGCAGAACAAGAGGTTATGCTGAACAACCAAAAACTTGAACTGGATTATAAATTATTCGAAAACGACGCTTTGGTACTGTTGGATATGAAGTCTGATACCATTACTTTGTTAAATGAGGATGATGATCCGGTTTTAAATTTTTCATTTGAGAACTTTCCTTATTTCGGATTGTGGACTGTTAAGGATTCTGGTTTTATTTGTTTGGAACCTTGGTGTGGTTTTTCTGATTTTGAAAACCACAATCAGGAATTAAAGATAAAAGCCGGTATTAATAAGCTGCAGCCAAAACAATCATGGTCTGCTTCATGGTCAGTTAGAATTTATTAACTATTTTGAATTTGATTTATGGTTTATTATCCCGTAGTGTATTATTAAATACCTACAAATTGACAGATTTCAACTTAAACATAAAAACATGAAATATATAGGTAATATTGAATGTGTCGCATTCAATATCTGTGAAATGTATGTTTACAATGATTTAAAATATATCCGTGCATCTGTAGCTATTTAATAATGAAGTACGGGTTAAGAATAAAATTCTTTAACGGACTTAATTTTTATCTAAAAAATCTTGAATTTGAGTAATTAATTCGTTTAAACTTTCGTCTTTAGCGTTTACCGATTTTGCTTTTTGATAGTAATTTAAGGTATTGGTATAAACCTGTTTTTTCTCAAGCATTAACTCGCTGCGTTTTTTGTTCGATGCTGTGGTGTTTGGCAGGGCGTTAATTTTATTGGTAATATCGGCATCTTTTTGTAATTCTAGATTACCTAAAGCTTTTAACGCATCGAAATTACTGTTGTTTAACAGTAAAATCTTGTTTAAATAATCAGTTGCTTGTTCGTTTTGGTTGTTTTTAATATTAATAACCGCCAAATTGTACAATAAGATTTCGTTTTTAGGAAAGCGTTCAACGCCTTTTCTCGCATATTCTTCGTACTTGTCTAAACGGTTGGTGTTATAGTATAGCAACAAAACATTCAACAGGCTGTTTACATTGTCTTTATCTAAATCGTAGGCTGTTAAGGCATAATTTTCTGCTTCGGAATAATTTTCTTTGTTCAGTAAAATATGCGTTAGGTTATTGTATATTTCTGCCTTTACACTTTTGTTGTTGATGGTTTCTGGTTTAATGTGCGAACCGTTTTTAACAGCCAAATCACGTGCTTTTTTATCGGCTCCAAAAGATTCTATTTTACCTGCTATTTGTGAAGTTGCTACGTAATTTTCTGATGCTCCGTCGTAGTTTAATTGAATTAAATCTTTAAACTTGCTTTCGGCAAAATCAAAATCTTTAGCATTTACGGCATCGCTTGCAGCATAATACAAATAAACCGTGTCAACTCTATTTAGTTTATAGGCTTGTTCAAACAAACGGCTCGATTTTTTATAATCTTTGGTTCTGTTGCTTGCAATGGCTTCATCTACCAATTGTGCCAATAGCGTGTTTTTTAAAGCGGTAACTTCGGTTGTGTATTTTTTGCTTTTGGTTTCGTTTTCAAACTTTATCAGTTGATTAATCGATTCTATAGCTTTTGATCTGTTTTCGTTAAAATTCACGCCGCTGTTTGCCAGATTAATCAAATTTTTGGTTTTAAAGAAATAGTAAGCCGCTTTTTGATCGTCTGTTGCCTGTGGAAGCAGTTCTTCAATGGTTGAAAGCAAGGTGGTTGCCTCGGTGGTATTGTTTTTATTTACCAGTTTTTCTAATTCTTTTAACTCTGTTTTTTGAGCAAAAGAAGAAGAGCATGTTACTAAAAACATGCTCATCATCATTAATTTATTCTTCATTTGTATCGTCTTCGTCTTCTACAATATCATCATCATCTTCTTCAATCTCATCAACAACATCTTCTAAAATATCGTTTTCATCAACTGCTAAAAGATCTTTTTTCAATTCATCGTCCATTTCATTTTCTTCGTCTTCATCGCGCATAACTTTTGCAACGGCTGCTATAGAATCGTTTCCTTTGATATTAATTAAACGAACGCCCTGCGTATTACGACCCATTACACGTAGATCAGACACACGTAAACGAATGGTTAATCCAGATTTGTTAATAATCATTAAATCGTCGTTATCAGTCACAGCGCCAATTGAAATTAAAGCTCCGGTTTTATCGGTAATATTCATGGCTTTTACTCCTTTACCACCGCGGTTTGTTTCACGGTAAGCTTCTAACGGAGATCGTTTTCCGTAACCGTTTTCTGAAACTACTAAAATTTCTGATTCTAAATCGGATACAGTTACCAAACCAATTACTTCATCTTTTTCATCGGCTAATTTTATACCGCGAACTCCAGATGCCGTTCTACCCATTGGGCGGGTTTTAGATTCATCAAAACGAACCATTTTACCGTTTTTGGCAGCAACAAGTACTTTTGAATTTCCGTCGGTTAATTTTGCTTCTAACAATTCGTCACCTTCTTTAATGGTAATAGCGTTGATACCATTTTGGCGTGGACGAGAATATTGTTCTAACGACGTTTTCTTAACCTGACCTTGTTTGGTACACATTACAATATAATGGTTGCTTGTGTATTCTTCGTCACGAAGATCTTGTGTACAGATAAATGCTTTTACCTTATCGTCGTTTTCTATGTTGATTAAATTCTGAATAGCTCGACCTTTTGCTTGTTTTGATCCTTCAGGAATTTCGTAAACGCGCAACCAGAAACATTTTCCTTTTTGCGTTAAAAACAGCATGTACTGGTGGTTTGTTGCCACATACATGTGTTCCAAGAAATCTTGATCGCGTGTACCAGCTGATTTTTGACCAACACCACCGCGGTTTTGTGTTTTGTATTCGCTTAACGGCGTGCGTTTAATGTATCCTGCGTGCGAAATAGTGATAACAACCTGCTCATCGGCAATTAAGTCTTCAATATTCATTTCGCCACCTGCATATTCTATTTGAGATCTGCGGGCATCGCCATATTTATCGCGAATTTCGGATAACTCTTCTTTAATAAGATTCATTCGCAATTCTTTGCTTGCCAATAATTCTTGTAAATGCGTAATCAATTTCATGATTTCGTCAAATTCTGCACGCAGTTTTTCTTGCTCAAGACCCGTTAACTGACGTAAACGCATTTCAACAATGGCACGAGCTTGGATTTCTGATAAAGAAAAACGTTCTATTAAACGTTCGCGGGCTTCATCGGCATTTTTAGAACTACGGATTATTTGTATTACTTCATCGATATTATCAGATGCAATAATTAATCCTTCTAAAATATGGGCACGTTCTTGTGCTTTTCTTAATTCGTATTCTGCACGACGCGTAACTACTTCGTGACGGTGTTCTACGAAATAATGAATTAATTCTTTAAGATTTAATAATTGTGGGCGACCGTTTACCAACGCAATATTGTTGATGCTGAAAGACGATTGCAGCTGCGTATATTTGTACAACATGTTTAACACAATGTTTGGTACAGCTTCGCGCTTTAATACATAAACGATACGCATACCTTTACGGTCTGATTCGTCACGTATTGTTGAAATTCCTTCGATTTTTTTGTCGTTAACCAATTCAGCCGTTTTCTTAATCATTTCGGCTTTGTTCACTTGGTACGGAATTTCAGAAACAATGATGCATTCTTTGCCGTCTACTTCTTCAAAACTTGCCTTTGCACGCATTACTACGCGTCCGCGGCCTGTTTTGTATGCTTCCTTAACGCCTTCGTACCCATAAATAACACCACCTGTAGGAAAATCTGGTGCTTTTATGTGTTGTAACAACTCGTCAATTTCAATTTCTGTATTATCAATATAGGCTAAAGTTCCGTTTATAACTTCTGTTAAGTTATGTGGTGCCATATTGGTTGCCATACCTACTGCAATTCCTGATGCCCCGTTAATTAATAAGGTAGGAATTTTTGTTGGCATTACTTTAGGTTCTTCTAAAGTATCGTCAAAGTTTAACTGAAAATCAACGGTTTCTTTATCGATATCCGCTAAAATTTCTTCCGAAATCTTTTTCATTCTTGCTTCGGTATAACGCATAGCCGCTGGGCTGTCGCCGTCTACCGAACCAAAGTTTCCTTGTCCGTCTACCAATAAATAACGCAAGCTCCATTCCTGTGCCATACGAACCATGGCATCGTAAACAGAAGAATCCCCGTGTGGGTGGTATTTACCTAAAACTTCCCCAACAATACGGGCCGATTTTTTATGAGCTTTGCTTGCTGTAACACCTAATTCGTACATACCGAATAATACACGGCGGTGAACAGGTTTTAATCCATCTCGAACATCTGGTAATGCTCTGGAAACGATAACCGACATTGAATAGTCAATGTAAGCCGATTTCATTTCATCTTCGATGTTAATAGGAATTAACTTTTCTCCGTCAGAGATCATATTTTATACTTTTATTATTTCGAATTTTAACGTGCTAATATACTAATTTTTTGTGGGATAATCTAATCGAAATTTGTGAAATAGGAGAGGTGGTTGTTGTAGCTTGAAAATTAATGTATTAGCGCTTTTTGGTGATTTTTAATTTCTTGTATTTTTTGATTAAAAAATGATTTAAATAATCGGTTTTCAATCATAATATCATTAATTTTGTAAGATTTTTAAAACAACACAACCATTCATAAAATGAATATCGTTATAAAAAATGCTACAATTGTAGACTCTTCAAGTGAATTTAATCAGAAAAAAGTCGATATAAAAATCGAAAACGGTGTGATTGCAGAAATTGCATCAGAAATTAACTCAACAGATTTCGAAATTCTTTCTTTAGAAAACGTACACGTTTCAAGCGGATGGATGGATTCATCGGTTTCGTTTGGTGAACCTGGTTTTGAAGACCGTGAAACAATTGCAAACGGTTTAAATGCGGCGGCAAAAAGTGGTTTTACACACATTGCGTACCAACCAAATACTTCGCCGGTTATAGACAATCAGTCAATAGTTAGTTTTGTAAAAACCAAAGCTGCAAATTCTGCTACAACTTTACACCCAATTGGTGCATTTACAAAAAATCAGGAAGGTTTAGATTTAGCTGAAATGTACGATATGCAGAATGCCGGAGCTATTGCTTTTGGTGATTATAAAAAAAGTACAGCTAACGCTAATTTGTTGAAAATTGGTTTGCAATACACGCAAGATTTTAATGCCACTGTGATAGCTTTTTGTAACGATTCGTTAATTAAAGGTAAAGGTGTGGTGCACGAAGGTATCAAATCTACTTTATTAGGGTTAAAAGGAATTCCACCTTTGGCAGAAGAAATTGTTTTGGCAAGAAATTTATTTTTGTTAGAATATACTGGTGGTAAAATGCACATTCCGACTGTTTCTACAGCAAAATCGGTAGAAATGATTAAAGAAGCTAAAGCAAAAGGCTTAAATGTTACTTGTAGTGTAGCGGTGTATAATTTGGTGTTGAACGACGATGTTTTAACCGATTTTGATACACGTTTTAAAGTAAATCCGCCAATTCGTGACGATTTCCACAGACAGGCTTTGATTGATGGAATTTTAAATGGAACGATTGACATGATTACGTCTGATCATTGCGCAATGGATATTGAACACAAAAAAATGGAGTTTGATATGGCGAAAGACGGAACTATTGGATTAGAATCGGCTTTTGGGGCATTGTTGGAAATTCTTCCTTTAAATGTTGTTATTGAAAAACTTCAAGCAGCAAAATCAATTTTCTTGAATGATTCAAACGGAATTAAAGTAGGATCAAAAGCAGATTTAACGTTGTTCGATCCTTCAAAAGAATGGACATTTATCAAAAATGATATTTTGTCAAAATCTAAAAACTCGGCATTTTTAAATCATAAAATGAAAGGTTTTGTTTACGGAATTTATAATAATGATAAATTAGTTATTAAGTAATGAGCGCAAACAATATTTCGAAAGACGGTAAACTGGCGGCAATTATTGCACACTTTTTTATTTTAGGACCCATCATTGCCTTTTTTATAAATCAGGAAGAGAGGGATCCATTCGGTAAATTCTATATAAAGCAAAACATTGGTTTAACTTGCCTTTTTTTATTGTTAGGAAGTTTAGTAGGAGCTATACCTAATCCTTACGCAGCTTACGGTTTTTATGCTTTTATTTTTATTTTATGGATTTACAGTTTCTCAGGAGCTGTTTCTAACGAATACAAATTGTTACCGATTATTGGTGGCTTTATTCAGAAATTATTCACAAAGAAAAATTAATTATGCAGACAGGAATTTTTAATTATTTAATAAAAGAACCAAAAGTTGTTAAAGATCAAAATCCGTTAATTATTTTAATTCATGGTTACGGCAGCAACGAAGAAGATTTGTTTTCGTTTGCACCAGAATTGCCAGATAATTATTATGTGGTATCGGTTCAGGCTCCTTACCAGGTTCCGCCTTATGGTTTTGCTTGGTATGACATTACTTTTGATGCCGATATGAATAAGTTTAGCGATGACAATCAGGCAATTGAATCACGCGATTTATTGGTGAAATTTATTGATGAATTAGCTGTAAAATATCCTATTGATACAAATAATGTAAACTTGATAGGTTTTAGTCAGGGTGCTATTTTAAGTTACGCCATTGCAGTTACTTATCCTGAAAAAATAAATAAAGTTGTGGCTTTAAGTGGTTATTTTAATTCAGATATTATGACGCCAAAAACCGATGTTTCGGCATACGATCATTTAAAAATATTTGGATCGCATGGAACGGTAGATCAGGTTATTCCAGTAGAATGGGCAAGAAAATCAGCGGCATTTTTAGAGCCATTAAAAATTACTTTTGAGTATAAAGAATATCCGGTTGGTCATGGTGTAGCGCCACAAAACTTTTACGATTTAAAAGCTTTTCTAGAAAAATAAAAAGTTTCCAATTTTGGAAACTTTTTTAATATAGCACGGTATCTAAAACGGTAAATTCGGTTGTTTTATCGGGGCTGTAATTGTATTTAATCATTAATTCGCCTACAACTCCTTCTCCAAAAAAATCAATAATCAACCATTTGTGATTAATAACCGACATTTTGTTTACTTTCGTGGGTTTTCCTGTAGTATCGACTGGTAATAAAGGGTTACCGCCTTCTTGCTGATTTAAAACAGTAAAATCTTGAACTACTTTAGCCATAACAACATCTACTTCTTGCGGTGCAAACTGTTTCTGTGCATTTTCGTTTTTATCTATAGAAAAATAAGCAGCTTCATCGTATAAAATTTTATACATTTCTAATGAATCTTTTACCATTACTGTATTAAGAGCATCAGTTGTATCTTTTTGTTTAGAGCACGAAAATGTAAGAAATCCTACTGCCAAAATACCCAATATGTTTCGTTTCATGTTTTTAAGATTGATTGGTTATTATCTTTTTTTCTATTACTTTCAATGAATCCTGCGAACGTTTCAGTCTTTTCTCCAAACTTTCAATATGCTTGTCTTTTGCTTCTAATACTTTAGAATCGTTCACAATTAAAAATACATTGATTATTAACGAGAATAAAAACAAATATAAATAAATACGTTTCATTAAATATCTAAAATTAGTTGATCGTAAGCTAAAAAAACATTTTCGGGTAAAACAGCTTCAATTTCATCATGAAATCCCAATTGAAAACCAATATGTGTTAAATACGCTTTTTTAGGTTTTATTTTACCAATATGTTCTAAAGCTTCGGTTAAATTATTATGCGTAGGATGTTCTTGTATGCGCAGGGCATTAATTACTAAAACATCTAAATTTTCTAATTGTTTATATGTGGCTTCATCAAGCGTTTTAACATCGGTTAAATAAGCGAAATTATCAAACCGATACCCCAAAATTGGCAGAGAACCATGGTTTACCAGTAAAGGTTTTATGGTTTTATCGTTAATCTTAAAATCTTGATAGGCTTCAATTTCATGAATTTCTATTGATGGAGCTCCGGGGTATCTGTTGGTTGTTTCAAAAATATAATCAAACCTGCGTTTTAAACTTTCAACCACACGTTTTTGTGCGTAAACCGGCATAGCTTTACTTTCCATAAAACAATAGGGGCGAATATCGTCTAAACCAGCAGTATGATCGGCATGTTCGTGTGTAAACAATACCGCGTCTAATACATCGTTGTTAATTTGCAACATTTGTTGTCTGAAATCGGGACCGCAATCAATTAAAATTTTTGTATGATTCCAATCAATCAAAACAGCCGATCGTAAACGCTTATCTTTTAAATTGGTACTTAAGCAAACGGGGTGCTTACTTCCTATAACCGGAATGCCTTGAGAAGTACCTGTGCCTAAAAAATAAACTTTCACTATATTCTTTTTTACAAAAATAGCACATTAAAAATGAATTTTGTAATTTTATAGTCAAACAATAATAGAAATATGAGCAATTTTTTTGCAGACGATTTAGTATTACCGGGCGATAGAATTACTGACCAAAAACAGGCGTTATCGGACAAAACTTTAAAAATTAATTTAAACAAAAATATTTACGGATCTTTCTCTGAAATTGGTGCCGGACAAGAAACTGCCCGTCATTTTTTTAGAGCAGGTGCGGCTTCACGAACCATTGCAAAAGCAATGAGTGCTTACGACAAACAGTTTAGTGATGCTATTTATACGGTAGAAACAGATGGGCGTTATGTTACCGAAAACCGCTTGCACAAAATGTTAGATCATGAAGTGCAGTTGTTAGAAGAACGTTTAGATCATACCGAAAACCCTAACAGAATTTACTTTAGTTACGCCAATACGGTTGCAACTATAGATTTTGCCAAGAAATTTAAAGGACACGGTTGGGTTGGTATTCGTTTTCAGAACGAACCGAAAGGAGAATTTAACGAGATTATTTTGCATATTCAGTTTAAAGAAAACGATGTTTTACTGCAACAACGAACGTTAGGAACTTTAGGTGTGAATTTAATTTACGGAGCGTTTTACCAATACCATGATCCTAAAAAACTGATTTATAATTTATACGATCATTTAGATAAAGATCAGTTAGAAATTGATACCATTAACTTTTCGGGTCCGGCGTTTAAAAATGTCGACAATCGTTTAATGAGTTTGTTTTTGGTGAAGAACGGAATGGCAGATGCGGTTATGTTTGGACCAAACGGACAAAATATTCTGCCGGCAAATACGTTGTTCAGAAAAAACGTGTTGTTGCTACGCGGTAGTTTCCGTCCGGTGACTGTTGTAAACATTAATATGTATCAAAAATCGCTGCATCAGTTTTTAAGTAAAAATAAAATATCTGTTGATAAAACGGCGGTTATTTTTGAAATTACACTAAACAATCTTTTAGCTTTAGGTGAAGTTGATGAGCAGGATTTTCTTGATCGTGCAGAATTACTTTGTGCTTTGGGGCATACGGTGATGATATCGAACTTTAAAGAATATTTTAAGGCGGTAGATTATATTTGGAATTATTCGCAGGAAAAAATTGCATTAACCATTGGAATTCCGAGTTTAATTGAAATTTTTGATGCCAAACATTACACCACTTTATCAGGCGGTTTGTTTGAAGGTTTGGGCAGATTGTTTAAACACGGATTAGAAATCTATGCGTATCCGTTTTTAAATGAAAAAGAAGAAGTAATTACGGCAGAAAATATAGAATTACACGATGAAACCTTGAAACCGATTTACAATTATTTTAAAGAAAACGGTCAGATTATCGATATAGAAAATTTTGAGCTAAAGAATTTAAAAATATTCTCGCATACGGTACTTCGTAAAATTCAAGAGAACGATAACAGTTGGGAAAACGATGTGCCCGAAACGGTTGCAACCCTTCTTAAAGAAAATCAATTATTCAGAAAAAAAGACAGTTTATAAAACTGTCTTTTATTTATTAATCTCTTTAAGCATTTGTTCTTCTTTGTAAGTTAACGGAACCACATTAAATTTTTTCCAATATTTAGTTTTGTAGTTTTTGCCTAATCTGGTTAATCTAATATCTGTATAAAAATTGTTCGCATTTGGTTTTGCTGGATTTTCTTCTACAGAATCTACCAAAAGCTCTAAAAACCCACCTACTTTAGTTATTTGATTCAGTACTTGCGATACTCCAAAAATTCTGTAAGAAGTATAAGTTAACGAGTATTTGTTGTTGTACAGATTAAAAATAGTGGTTCGGTTATAAAAACTGCGTTTAAAACGGTGGTTGTTTTGCTGTGTAAATTCATTATTGTTCATGAATTTATCCGATAAATTAGCTTTAACCTCTCTAATTAAATAATCCTTTGCCCCATAAATCATGGTTCCAGAAAGGGTCGCTTTTTTAGCATTGTCAATTGGGTTAAAATTTAAAACATACAATTCTGTACCGTCGGCTGCGGTTTTAGAAGTAATATATAAATCGTATTCTTTATTAGAAATGATGTTTTTTATCAGTTTAAAATCAAACTCACTCGAAACACGTTCCTTTAAATCACCCCAATAATATCCTACGCGTGAAATAGAATCGAACTGTTTTGCATCTTTGTTCGTGAATTTAACGCTTCTACTTTCTTTCACAATTACATTGCTTTTATTGATAGATTCTAGGTAATAATCAATTTCGGCATCTTCGTACTGATACATGTCGTTGTTAATATACATTAGTTCTCTGTAAAAAGTATTGAGTTTTAAGTTTTTGGCAAATTTTTCCTGTGATGTTTTAATGGCTTTTTCAATTTCTGATTTGATCGATGTCTGAAAAATAACAATTTCTTCTAGAGATTCGCTCGAAGACTGCATTTCTACATTGAATGATTTTTTGTTTTGGGTAGATAATTCCTGTGTGAAATAATCTAAATGTTTAATGATTAGTTTAGAATCTTGTGCCGGTAAATTAAATTGAAATCGACCTTCGCTGTTGGTAACCGTACTTTTACCGGAAACATTTCCAATAATCATTACATATTGAATAGGTTTGTTGGTTTCGATATCTTTAATAATTCCCTGAACCAATTGCTGTGCCTGAACCGAAATATTTAAAAGTAAAAATAGTGTAAGTAAAATGTTTTTCATAAATTGATTTTTAGTATTAGTTACGAAAAGTATAATTTTGTTACACAACTAACAAAAAAAGAGCCACATTTAGTGACTCTTTAACTTTTTATAGAAATAATTTGTTAAAAAACAAACATTGCACGTTCGTTCATCATTTCGTTCACTTCATCGGCAATTTGTTCAATCATTTCTTCATTGGTATGGTTCATTAACACACGATCAATTAAATCTACAATGGTTTCCATATCAGCTTCAACCAAACCACGTGTTGTAATTGCCGCAGTTCCCACACGAATTCCCGATGTTATAAACGGAGATTTGTCATCAAAAGGAACCATGTTTTTATTCACGGTAATTTCGGCTTTAACCAAAGCATTCTCTGCTTCTTTGCCCGAAATATTTTTATTGCGTAAATCAATCAGCATCATGTGGTTATCGGTTCCGCCCGAAATAATATTATAACCGCGTTTTACAAATGCATTCGCCATTGCCTGTGCATTTTTTTGAACCTGTAAGGTATAATGCATAAATTCGTCTTGTAAAGCTTCGCCAAAAGCAACCGCTTTAGCAGCGATAATGTGCATTAATGGACCACCTTGATTTCCTGGGAAAACAGCAGAATCTAACAAAGCAGACATCATGCGTGTTTCACCTTTAGGTGTTTTTAAACCAAACGGATTTTCAAAATCTTTCCCCATCATAATCATTCCACCGCGCGGTCCGCGTAAGGTTTTGTGAGTTGTTGTTGTAACAATATGACAATGTGGTAATGGATCAGACAATAAGCCTTTGGCAATTAAACCAGCAGGATGCGAAATATCTGCCATTAATAAAGCACCAACCGAATCGGCAATTTCACGGAAACGTTTAAAATCCATATCGCGAGAGTAAGCCGATGCACCTGCAATAATTAATTGTGGTTTTTCGCGTTCTGCAACTTCCTGAATTTTATCGTAATTAATCAATCCGGTAGCTTCATCAACCCCGTAAAAAACAGGATTATATAATTTTCCAGAAAAGTTAACAGGCGAACCATGCGTTAAATGCCCACCGTGCGATAAATCGAAACCTAAAATTTTGTCACCTGGTTTTAAAACAGCCGCATAAACAGCCGTGTTAGCTTGTGAACCCGAGTGTGGTTGTACGTTTACATATTCGGCATTAAACAAAGCTTTGGCTCTGTCAATGGCTAATTGCTCTACAATGTCAACTACTTCACAGCCGCCATAATATCTTTTTCCAGGATATCCTTCTGCATATTTATTGGTTAAAACCGATCCGGCAGCTTCCATAACTTGGTCGCTCACAAAATTTTCCGAAGCAATTAATTCCAAACCATTCACTTGTCTGTCTTGCTCGTCTAATATTAAATCAAAGATTTGTTCGTCGCGTTGCATTTCTATTAATTCTTTAAGTTGAACTCAAATTTATGAAAAATCATTGTTATATTCGCATAACAAATCTAATTAGAACAAAAATAATTAAAATATGAATATACCGGCGAACAATCCTGCGTTAAAATCGTGGTTAAATGTAGCTGAAAACAGCGATTTTCCTATACAAAACATACCTTTTGGTGTTTTTTCTGTTGAAGAAGACGATTTGGTAATTGGAACCAGAATTGGCGATTATGCTATTAGTATAACAGCTTTAAACGATTTAGGTTTTTTTAAGGATATTGATTTTGACGATAATGTATTGTACGATGAAACCTTAAATGCTTTTATTAGCGAAGGAAAAGAAGTTTGGAGAGCCATTCGCAATAGAATTTCTGAAGTTTTTGAAGCAAATAATCCAAAGTTGCGCAACGATGCAAAAGCACGTGAACTTACTATTTTTAATGTAAACGAAGTTAATGTAGAATTACCTGTTTTTATTGGTGATTATACCGATTTTTATTCATCTAAAGAACACGCTACCAATGTAGGTATGATGTTCCGCGACCCAAACAATGCTTTGTTGCCAAACTGGCTGCATTTACCTGTTGGTTATCATGGTAGAAGCTCAACTATTGTACCATCTGGCGTTCCGGTTAACCGTCCGTTAGGACAAACATTGCCAAAAGGCGAAACACAACCTGTTTTTGGTCCGTCAAAAAGGGTAGATTTTGAATTAGAAACGGCGTTTATTACTGCCGATGCTAATTTAATGGGCGATAGGGTTTCTGTTGCCGATGCCGAAAATCATATTTTTGGAATGGTGTTGTTAAACGATTGGTCGGCACGTGATATTCAGGCTTGGGAATATGTTCCTTTAGGACCTTTCTTGGCTAAAAACTTTGGTTCATCAATTTCATGCTGGGTAGTTACAATGGATGCTTTAGAACCTTTCCGTTGTGCAGGTCCATCGCAAGAAAATCCTAAACCGTTACCTTATTTACAACAAACAGGCGACCATGCGTTTGATATTAATTTAGAAGTGATTATTCAACCAGAAAATGCAGAAGCAAAATTGGTTGCAAAATCAAACTTAAAATATATGTATTGGACAATGAGCCAGCAATTAGCACACCATACCGTAAACGGTTGTTTGGTTAGTTCGGGCGATTTAATGGGATCGGGAACTATTTCTGGATCTACAAAAGATAGTTTTGGTTCGATGTTAGAATTAACTTGGGGCGGACAAAACCCTATTGAAATGCCTAATGGTTCTACACGAGCTTTTATTGAAGATTACGATACCGTTATTATGAAAGGTTATTGTGAAAAAGACGGTGTACGCATTGGTTTTGGCGAAGTTACTTCGCAGCTTTTACCAGCGGTTCCTTTTGAAAATTAAGCTTTAAGCATTAATATTTTTAAAATCCATTCTTTTGAATGGATTTTTTTTATGCTTTTAATTTAATATTTTGATTAAAAGTATATATTTGTTAAATTATTGTCAAAAAAAATAAAAAATAATAGTTAAAAAATCACAAAACACAAACGGTTGATAATCTTTTAGTTAAGATGTATTGCTGGTAAAATATTTAATGGAATTAGTAGCATTATTTAACCTTATAATCAAAATTAAAACATAATGATAAAAACAATTACTTTGGCACTTGCCTTAATAGGCATACAATCTTCATCATATTCACAAGCTTTCGACGGTGGCGGTAACGGAAAAATTTTTCTGGGATATGCAAATGTAGAAGGCAAGTCGGGAATAGAATTTCAAATTAATCATGGTGCAAATCAGCTTATATCATATGGTGGTAAATTTTCTATGTTAATTAATGCCTATGATGAAACGGAAACATCAAATTCTAAAGAGGATATGCAACCATTTGACGTATTAGATTTTGGACTTTTTTTAAGACTTCATTTTTCAAAAGTTTTCAATTTAAACGAACGTATCGATCCCTTCGTTAGTTTAGAAGGTGGCTTAAAATCTGCAGGAGCAAATGTTGGTGTACAATATAATTTTGGCGATACAATTGGCGCGTATGTTATGTACAATCATAGTTTTTCTTCGTCATTATACGGAGATACCGAATTAGTTAATGATGAAATGAGCATACTTTTAGATAAGCTAAATTATTTTGGTAAAAAGAACACCATTTCTGTAGGAATAACATTTAACGTATATTAAAAAATTAAACTAATAAAATTTTACTTAAATAATAATGAAGAAAATAATTACTTTAACAATTGCATTAATCGGTATAAACTATTCATCTCAGGCTCAGGCTTATGATGGATACGGAGATACCAAAATATTTTTAGGTTATACCAATGTTGGTGGAAATTCTGGAATAGAATACCAAAGTGATTTTGGTGTAAATGATTTGTTTTCATGGGGGCTTCAAGCAACCTATTTAATTAATACCAAAGTTGATAATGATGGGGTGGGTTACGAAAAAGGATTTAAATTTTTAGACAGTGCCGACGCTGGTATATTTATTCGTTTTCATTTTTTAGAAGCGCTTAGATTACCTAAAAATGTTGATGTTTTTTTGGGAGGCGATATTACAGCAAAATCTTTAGGCGCACATACAGGGTTTAAATATAATGTTAGTAACACCATAGGCTTTTATGCAATGTATAAACAAAGTTTTGCTCCAGTATTAAAAGGCGATATTACACTTTCTGAAGATAGAAACGGTGAACCAATTCCTAGTTTTTTTGCAAAAAAGGCAGCTTTAACGGCAGGTGTTACTTTTAATATTAATTACAGATAGTTTATTGTTTAATAAAAATGTTAAAAATCCATTCAAACGAATGGATTTTTTATTATATTTAACATAAAATATGTTGGTTATGAAAAGTAAAATACTCATATTATTTGTTTTTAGCATCATAGCATGTTCTACTGATGACTTTTTGAGAAGTGATTTTGATAGACCACGCAACAATGAGGCTATTGAAACACCCCCTGAAGGTTTAAAATTAAAATATAAGGGTGGACTTTATTATACTCAATTTTTTCATAACACCAATGGCTTTGTAGATTCTACATATTCATCGGATTCTTGGCATGGATATGAAGAAGTTATGAAAAAGTATATTTATAATAAACAAAATCAAATTGTTGAACGCAGAATTAACTATTCGTTTCCTTATTACCCTCAATCTAATAGAAAAGAAATAACATATTATTCTTATAATTCTAAAAATCAAATAACTTCAAGTACTACTTATGATCAAAATAATGTAGCAATACAATATCTTACTTTTTCATATAATCGTGATGGTACATTATTTAGTCCAAGCGTAAAAATTGTAAATGAAAATGTGGTACAAGAAGGAGGTGTAACTTATGAATTTGATAATACAAGAAATCCAATTTATAATATTTATCCTAAAGCGTATCGCATTTTAAATTCAGTTAATAAAAACAATATCATTCTTACAAAATATTCAGAAACCAATTACCATGAACACACATTAAGGTATAATGATGTAGGTTATATCGTAGAAGAAAAAATATCAAATATGCCTACAGATACCAATGATCACATTGGATATTCATACTATTAAAAATGTAATTATGAAAAGGATCTTACTATATAACTTGTTTTTCTTTATTATAGCTTGTTCAAATGATGATGTTATTAACACGGTTGATTTGCTTGATATTGAAAAACCACCGCTTGGCTTAAAAATTAAACAAGTAGAAGGAGATAATATAACACAATATTTTTACCATAAAAATGGTTTTATCGATTCTATTTCTTTGGTTGGGGAAAATATTATTGCAGAAAAATTTATTTATAACGATATAAATCAAATAATTGAAAAAAGATATGCTTCTAAAAAGGCATTAGATACAAGTTTCAGTACTTATAATACCACTTATTTTGCTTATAACGATAAAAAGCAAATTATGCACCTTAAAACATATAACAAAAATAATACATTAGTTTCGCAACAAGCATTCACTTATAACGATGATGGAAGTCGATATAACCCCACTCAAATTGTTAAAGATGGTAATTTAGTGCAACAGAATGCTTCACAAAGATCCACAATATTTACATTTGACTCAAATCCAAATCCTTTTTATAATATTTATCCAAAAGCATATTGCGCCGCTTTTTATATCAATAAAAATAATATTACATCGCAAAAAACTACAACCCCTAATTACACCAATTTATATGAATATCAGTTGAAGTATAATAGTGAAAATTTTATTATAGAAAAGATTAATCATAATAACCCTGCTAATAGTCATTTATCAAAATACTACTATTATTAAAAGGTTGGTTAATCTACAAAAAACTAAATACCAAAAAGCGTATATTTGCAGCTTGTAAACAACAAGTATGAAATTCGATTTATTACACACCGATATAAACTCAAAAGCTAGAGCAGGAGTAATTACTACTGATCACGGCGTTATTGAAACCCCAATATTTATGCCCGTTGGAACGGCAGCTACCGTAAAAGGTGTGCACCAACGCGAATTAAAAGAAGATATTAATCCTGATATTATTTTAGGAAATACGTACCATTTGTATTTGCGTCCAAAAACCGAAATTTTAGAAAAAGCGGGTGGTTTGCATAAATTTATGAACTGGGACAGAAATATTTTAACCGATTCGGGTGGTTTTCAGGTTTATTCGTTATCGGGCAGAAGAAAAATTAAAGAAGAAGGCGTAAAGTTTAAATCGCATATCGATGGATCTTACCACTTTTTTTCACCCGAAAATGTAATGGAAATTCAACGTACCATTGGTGCCGATATTATTATGGCGTTCGATGAATGTACACCTTACCCATGTGATTACCGTTATGCACAACGCTCAATGCACATGACGCACCGTTGGTTAGACCGCTGCATCAATCATTTAGAGAAAGTTCCAACAAAATACGGTTACGATCAGGCATTTTTTCCAATTGTTCAAGGATCAACCTTTAAAGATTTACGTGCACAATCGGCAGAATATATTGCAAATGCAGGTGCTGTTGGTAATGCTATTGGCGGATTATCGGTTGGTGAACCTGCCGAAGAAATGTACGAAATGTGCGAAGTGGTAACCAATATCCTTCCAAAAGACAAACCACGTTATTTAATGGGCGTGGGTACACCAATTAATATATTGGAAAATATTGCCTTGGGTATTGATATGTTCGATTGTGTTATGCCAACGCGTAACGCACGTAACGGAATGTTGTTTACCAGCGAAGGTTTCATCAATATAAAAAATAGAAAATGGGCAGACGATTTTAGTCCGATTGATCCAATGGGAAACACCTGGGTAGATACCGATTATTCTAAAGCGTATTTGCGCCACCTGTTTATTTCAGACGAATATCTTGCCAAACAAATTGCAACCATTCACAACCTTGGTTTTTATATGTGGTTGGTACGCGAAGCGCGCAAGCAAATTTTAGCAGGAACTTTTTATGCCTGGAAAGAAAAAATGGTAAAACAAATGGCTACGCGTTTATAATGAAAATTATCGACTGGTACATATTAAAAAGATATTTGGGAACATTCTTTGTAATGATCTTGCTTTTTATTCCTATTGGAATTGCAGTTGATGTAGCCGATAGAATCAATAAAATATTAGAAAACAACATTCCGTTGGTTGATGTGTTGGAATATTACGGCAATTTTACCATTTATTTTGCCAACATGCTTTTTCCTATATTTTTGTTCATTTCCATTATTTGGTTTACCTCAAAATTGGCAAGTAATACAGAAATTGTAGCCATTTTAAGTTCGGGTATTTCGTATATGCGTTTTTTGCGTCCGTACATTATTGGCGCAACTTTTATATCAATTTTTGCATTGATAATGGGCTTTTTTATTGTTCCAAAAGCCAGTTTAGGATACAACGATTTTAGGTACAAATATTTAAAACGAAAAGAAATTCGCGAAACGCAGAACGTATTTAAACAGTTAAATAAGAACGAATTTATTTACGTTAGCAATTTTAGTTATGGATCTAAAACAGGGTATAATTTTACACTGGAAAAGTTTAACGGAATGAATTTGGTTTCGAAAATTGAAGCTGGACGAATAGTTTATAACGACAGTACTAAAGATTATACACTTTATAATTATCAAAAAAGAACGGTAGGTACGCAAGACGACCAAATTGAAAAGGAATCAGAAAAAACAATGAAGTTTAACTTTGAAGTTGATGATTTAACGCCTGCCATTTATGCAGCCGAAACCATGACGCTTTCTGAACTGAACAATTTTATCGAAAAAGAAAAAATGCGTGGATCATCAAACATCAATGCGTATATGGTGGTAAAATACAAAAAGTACAGTGTGCCTGTTTCGGCCTTTATTTTAACAATTATTGCGGTGGCGGTTTCGTCAATGAAACGTCGTGGCGGAATGGGAGTAAACCTTGCCATGGGTATTGGTTTGGCATTTACCTATATATTCTTTGATAAAATTTTTGGAACCTTGGCAGAAGCCTCAAGCATTAATCCATTATTTGCCGTGTGGTTTCCAAATGTATTGTTCGGAATTTTGGCTGTATATCTGTTGAACAATGCCAAACGTTAATTTAAAAAATCAGTTACATCTTCATTTAATCGTTTTTATTTGGGGATTTACCGCCATATTAGGTCAGTTGATTACGCTGCAGGCATTGCCGTTGGTTTTTACCCGCATAGCAATAGGTATTGCAGTAATTTTAGTCTATTTGCTTGTTAAAAAGAAAAATCTTGCAATTAAAACCAAAGATATTTTCCTATTTTTTATTTTTGGATTTGTTATCGCACTTCATTGGCTTACTTTTTTCTATGCTATTAAAATTTCGAATATTTCTATAACATTAGCGTGTATTTCAACCGGAGCCTTTTTTACATCGATATTAGAACCGATTTTTTACAAGCGTAAATTTATTTTGTACGAAGTGTTGTTAGGCTGCTTGGTTGTTGTAGGATTATTACTGATATTTCGGTTTGAAACCCAATACAAAATAGGAATTTTAGTAGCACTTACGTCTGCTTTTTTATCGGCATCGTTTTCAATCATCAACGGAAAATTAGCCCATTCGCATGACAGCGTGGTTATTAGTTTTTACGAATTGGTTGGCGGTTTGTTTATTTTGGCTTGTTTTCTTTTTTTTCAAGGTGGATTTACCGCAGAAAACTTTAACTTTCAACCAAACGATTACCTGTGGTTAGGCATATTAGGATCTATTTGTACGGCTTATCCGTTTATTGCTACCATTGACATTATGAAGTATTTATCGCCTTATACCATTATGCTTACTATTAATTTAGAACCTGTTTATGGAATTTTACTGGCGGTTTTTTTATTTAAAGATCAAGAAAAAATGACACCTGCTTTTTACTTTGGGGCATTCATCATTCTGCTTACCGTACTGTTGAATGCGTATTTTAAAAATCGTAAAAAAGCACAAGTGTAATTATAAAAACGCTATATTTGTAGCTGCAAAACACATAAAATAATAAAGGGTTTATGGAGTATTTAGATTTCGAATTACCTATTAAAGAGTTAAACGAACAGTTAGATAAATGCCAGATTATTGGTAAAGAATCTAACGTAGATGTTACAGAAACTTGTAAAAATATCGAAAAGAAATTAGAAGAAACAAAAAAAGAAATATACGGTAACTTAAACGCTTGGCAGCGTGTACAATTATCACGTCATCCAAACCGTCCATATACATTAGATTATATCAATGCAATTTGCGGCGATTCGTTTTTAGAACTTTTTGGAGACAGAGGTGTGAAAGATGATAAAGCAATGATTGGTGGGTTAGGAAAAATTGGCGATCAGTCGTTCATGTTCATTGGTCAGCAAAAAGGAACCAACACAAAAACACGTCAGTACCGTAATTTTGGTATGGCAAACCCAGAAGGTTACCGCAAGGCATTGCGTTTAATGCGCATGGCAGAAAAATTCAACGTGCCTGTTGTAACTTTTGTTGATACTCCTGGAGCTTACCCTGGTTTAGAAGCAGAAGAGCGCGGACAAGGTGAAGCTATTGCACGAAATATTTTTGAAATGTTCCGTATTAAAGTGCCAATCATCGTTATTATTGTAGGTGAAGGTGCTTCTGGTGGTGCATTGGGAATTGGTGTTGGCGATAAAGTATTTATGTTAGAAAATACTTGGTATTCTGTGATTTCACCAGAATCTTGTTCATCAATTTTATTCCGCAGTTGGGAATATAAAGAGATTGCTGCCGATGCTTTAAAACTAACATCGGTTGATATGAAGAAAAATCATTTAATTGATGATGTAATTCCAGAACCATTGGGCGGTGCACATTATGATCGCGAAGCTACTTTTGAAACGGTAAAGAAAACCATTGTTAAAACATATAACGAATTATCTAAAAAGAAAATAGATACCTTAATTGATGAACGTATGGATAAATACGCTAAAATGGGTGAATTTTCGGAATAATTTAAAGTATAAAATACATAAAAAGCTGGACAATTTGTTCAGCTTTTTGTTTTATTTAAATTAATTTATCAACACTAATTTTTTTCAATTTTACCAAATAGTTAATAAGTTTAGTTAGCAAAATAGTTTAAAAAAAACTAAATTCGCTTTATGGAACAAGAGAAAATATTAAATCCTAATTTTAAAAAAAATCAGAACGTTATTTCCTTAGAAAAAGGGAAAATACCACCTCAAGCTGTTGATTTAGAGGAAGCTGTGTTGGGGGCAATGATGATTGATAAAAAAGGAGTTGACGAGGCTATTGACATTTTAAAACCCGATGCGTTTTATAAAGAAGCACATAAACACATTTATGACGCTATTGAAACGCTTTTTAGAGCCAGTCAGCCTATTGATATTTTAACGGTTTCTACCCAATTAAGAAAAAACGGAAAACTAGAGGCAATTGGTGGAGATTTTTATTTAATCAACCTAACGCAAAAAATTGCTTCATCGGCACATATCGAGTTCCATTCTCGTATTATATTACAAAAGTTTATTCAGCGCAGTTTGATTAAAATTTCGGCAGAAATCATTGAAGATGCGTACGATGAATCTTCGGATATTTTTGAATTGTTAGATCAGGCCGAATCAAAATTATATGATGTTACGCAGGGCAACATTAAAAAAAGTACCGAAACCGCAGAATCGTTGGTTGCACAAGCTAAAAAACGTATCGAAGAAATTGGAAAGCGCGAAGGATTATCGGGCTTGCCAACGGGTTTTCATAAATTAGACGGATTAACATCGGGCTGGCAACCATCCGATTTAATTATTATAGCTGCACGTCCTGGTATGGGTAAAACGGCGTTTGTACTTTCTATGGCACGAAATATTGCTATTGACGCCAACAGAGGTGTTGCCTTTTTTTCGTTAGAGATGTCTAGTGTTCAGTTGATTACACGTTTAATTTCGTCGGAAACTGGTTTGTCTTCAGAAAAATTAAGAACTGGTAAATTAGAACAGCACGAATGGGAACAATTGAACGTGAAGGTAAAAGATCTTGAAAAAGCACCGTTGTTTATTGATGATACGCCTTCCTTATCGATATTCGATTTACGTGCAAAAGCCCGACGTTTAAAATCGCAATACGATATTCAATTAATCGTTATCGATTATCTTCAGTTAATGACAGCCGGCGGAAATAACAAAGGCGGCGGTAACCGTGAGCAGGAAATTTCAACTATTTCGCGTAATTTAAAAGGTTTGGCAAAAGAATTAGATATTCCCGTGATTGCACTTTCGCAGTTGTCGCGTGCGGTTGAAACGCGTGGATCATCAAAACGCCCTTTACTTTCAGATTTACGTGAATCTGGAGCTATTGAGCAGGATGCCGATATTGTATCGTTTATTTACCGACCAGAATATTATAAAATAGAGGTTTGGGACGATGAAGAACAAAGTCCTACAGAAGGTCAGGCAGAATTTATCGTAGCAAAACACCGTAATGGTGGTTTAGATAATATCCGATTGAAATTCCTTGGGAAGTTTGGTAAGTTTGATAATTTAGATGATGCTTTTATGCCTTTTGACGAATTTCAGTCAAGTATGAACGATCGTAATTTAGCAAACGATTTACCACCTGGTGAACAGATTTTTGGAAGCAGTTTTAGCGATGACAGCGATGTTCCTTTTTAAAAACAAGTTGTATTAAATTCGCCACAGATATTTAATAGAAATTCCATTAAAACAATATACATTAGTATTTTACTGTTTTAATGGAATTTTTTATTAGTTTAATTAGGTGTTGGTTTTTAAGACTTCACAAAGTAATTAAAATCGTGGTTGTTTTCTATATTCAGTAAGGTTTCGTAAATTAATTTAATTACATTTTCTACATCACTTTTATGAACCGTTTCAACAGTTGTGTGCATGTACCTTAAAGGTAACGAAATTAAAGCCGATGCTACACCGCCGTTGCTATATGCAAAAGCATCGGTATCTGTACCTGTAACACGTGACGATGCCAAACGTTGAAAAGGAATACTGTTTTTTTGAGCGGTATTAATAATTAAATTTCGTAAATTATTTTGTACAGCAGGTGCGTAAGTAATCACGGGGCCTAAACCAATTTTGGTTTCTCCTTCAATTTTTTTGTCGATCATTGGGGTGGTACTGTCGTGGCAAACATCGGTTACAATAGCAATATTCGGTTTAATACTTTGTGTAATCATTTCGGCACCACGCAAACCAACTTCCTCTTGTACCGAATTGGTAATATACAAACCAAAAGGCAGTTTTTTGTTGTTTTCTTTAAGTAATCTAGCTACTTCTGCAATCATAAATCCACCCATACGGTTGTCTAAAGCACGGCATACAAATTTATTGTCGTTTAAAATTTCAAAAGTATCAGGGTAGGTAATCACGCATCCAACATGAATTCCCAAGGCTTCCACTTCGGCTTTTGAATCGCATCCGCAATCAATAAAAATAGTTTCAATTTTCGGAGTAGGTTCCTCTTTACCTGCACGAAGTCTGGTGTGAATTGCCGGCCAGCCAAAAACGCCTTTTACAATGCCGTTTTCTGTATGAATGTTCACTCTTTTTGATGGTGCAATCATTTGGTCGCTGCCGCCATTGCGTATCACGTAAATCATTCCGTCTTCGGCAATATAGTTTACATACCAAGAAATTTCGTCTGCATGCCCTTCAATAACAACTTTAAAATCGGCATCTGGGTTTATTACGCCCACACAAGTTCCGTATGTATCGCTAAAAACAGTGTCTACATAAGGTTTAATGTATTCCATCCACAGCTTTTGACCTTCTTTTTCAAAACCCGTTGGCGATGCATTGTTTAAATAGCGTTCTAAAAATGTTAGCGAATCACTATTTAGTATAGTTTTTGCATTCATAATTTTTGTAATAATTTTAAACGAATTTACTAATAATTTTGTTCTATATTTACTTTAAAATTACACGAATAACAATGAGAAATTTTTTTATTATAATTTTTTCTTTTTTTGCATTCCAAATCAATGCACAGGTTCATGATTGGGAAAAATATGCCGATTCTTTGCGTACCAATGTATTAGATGACGGAGAAATTGAAAAAGAATTTTTGTTACCCGAAATGCATATTAATTTTTCAAAAGAAGAATTAGAACGTTTAAAAATTCAAAGTGTTTTAAAACGACGCATTATAAGGGTTTACGGATATGCCGTACAAACAGGTGATAATTTAACCATGTTAAATGAAAACATGGCAAAAATGGAAAGTAATTCGCAAAAAAGAAAGTATTTACGACAAACAGAGAAATACCTGAAAAACCAGTTTGAAGAACCTTTAAAAAAGCTTTCTCGTAAAGACGGACAAATTTTATTAAAGCTGATTAACAGGCAAACCGATAAAACTTCTTTTGAATTGGTGAAAGATTTAAAAAGTGGATGGTCGGCATTTTGGAATCAGCAGGCAGCGAAATTGTTCGACTTAAATTTAAAATCGAAATATGCACCAGCAGATGTTTTAGAAGATTTCTATATTGAAATGTTGTTGCACGAACTGGCTGCAGAAGGCAGAATAGGTTACAGAAAACCAGCCCGCGACCTTAAAATGGATCAGGTGAAAAAACATTGGAAAGGCAAATTGGGCGATTCGGGTTATTATCCCGAAGAAAATTAATAAAACATTTTTGGTATATTTGCAGTAAGCAAAACATTCATGGAACAATTCATTGTATCGGCACGTAAATACCGTCCGCAAACCTTTAAAGATGTTGTTGGGCAACAAACAATTACAAGCACCTTGGTTAATGCCATAGAGAACAATCATTTGGCGCAGGCATTATTATTTACCGGTCCACGCGGAGTTGGTAAAACTACTTGTGCACGTATTTTAGCTCGAAAAATTAACCAAATTGGTTACGATGATCCCAATGAAGATTTTGCTTTTAATGTATTTGAATTAGATGCGGCATCAAACAACTCTGTCGACGATATCCGTAATCTTATCGATCAAGTGCGTATACCGCCACAAACAGGAATCTATAAAGTATATATTATAGACGAGGTGCATATGTTGTCATCGGCTGCTTTTAATGCGTTTCTGAAAACGTTGGAAGAACCGCCAAAACACGCCATTTTTATTTTGGCAACTACCGAGAAACACAAGATTATTCCTACAATATTATCTCGTTGTCAAATATTTGATTTTAAACGAATTACGGTTAATGATACAAAGGAATACTTAAAAGAAGTTGCCGCTAGCCAGAATATAACTTTTGAAGAAGATGCTTTGCAGATTATCGCTCAAAAAGCAGACGGAGCAATGCGTGATGCTCTTTCTATTTTTGATAGGGTAGTATCGTTCTGTGGAACTAATTTAACCAGACAAGCAGTTGCAGAAAACCTGAATGTATTAGATTACGACTATTATTTAAAAGTTACCGATTTAATCATTGCAAACGATATTCCTAATTTATTGTTGGCTTTTGATGGAATTTTGACCAAAGGATTCGATGGAAATCATTTTGTAACAGGTTTGGCATCGCATTTTAGAAATTTGCTGGTATGTAAAAATCCACAAACTTTGGTGTTGTTAGATGTTAGCGATGAAAACAAAAATTTGTTTCATCAGCAAGCACAAAAATGTACACAAGAAATTTTAATAGAAGCGGTAAATATTGCCAATGCCTGCGATTTAAAATATAAAACTTCTGTAAACCAGCGATTGTTGGTAGAATTATGTTTAATGCAGTTGGCAACGCTGACGCATCCTGAAAAAAAAAATTTAAATCAGAACTGATACCGGCTGCATTTTTTATAAATGTTAATACAAAAAGCACTCATTCAATTGTTGTTGAAGAGCCTAAAACTATTGTATCTAAAGAAAAAAACAAAAGTGAAGAAGCGTTGGTTCAAGAAAGTGCCGATGATTTAAATACACAGAAAATTATTCTTTCTAAAGAAACAGGAGAACATCAAATTTCTGCACTTTCATTAAAAAGCATCAAGAAAAAAAGAGAGTTAGAAGCTTCTATAAATCCTGTACAGATCAATCAGGAAGATTTGCCAAAAGATCATTTTACTTTCGAAGAACTTAAAAAGAATTGGGATTTTTGTTCTAACCAATATTATACAACCGGCAGAATGCTCATGTCGTCTACCATGAACATGGCAAAGTTAACTTTAAACGAAAATCTTTTAATTGTAGAGTTTCCAAACACGGGCAGTAAGTTAAGTTTTGAAGAAAATTTGTACGATCTGGTTTCGTATATTCATAAAAAACTAAACAATTATCATTTAAAAATTGAAGTTAGGGTGAACGAAGCGGTTGAAGTTAAAAGAGCTTACACCATTAACGATAAGCTAGATTATTTAAAAGAACTTAACCCGGCGCTAGATATTTTAATTAAAACGTTTGATTTAGATTTAAAACCATAAAAAAATGAAGACTAAAAATCTTCATTTTTTCGATCGTCAATTTCTAATTTCAGCAATATTTTAGCAACGTCATTTTCAGCAAACGACAAATTCCCTGCTACAAAAACACCGCGTTCACCATTCGTGAAATTTTCAATACCATAAACGGTAGCCTCATCATCAGGATTGCTCATACCTTCGTACCTGTAAATTTCAACAATGCCAAAGTTCGTTGGTGCTGCTAAAATTTTTCCTTCTTCTACATTAAAATCAATAGAAAATCCTTTTTCTTTTAATTCTTCTAACGCTTTTTCAACTGTAGCGTAATGATACATTTTTTTCATAGTTTTTATTTTTATCTGTAAGTTAAGAATTTTTGCGTTAAAAGCGGTAAAAAATATCATAAAATCCAATAACAACTTTTTTGTTTGTACTTTTGTAAAAAATAGAATTATGATAGCGATAGGAAACTTCAATACATTAAAAATTGCAAGAAGAACCAATGTTGGTCTTTATTTAACCGATGGTAATGAAGATGTGCTTTTGCCTAAAAAATATTTACCTGAACATTTTGAAATTAACGATGATATAGAAGTTTTTGTTTATCTAGATCATGAAGAACGACCGGTTGCAACAACTATTGAACCGTATATTTTTTTAAACGAATTTTCTCTTTTAAAGGTAAACTACATTAATGATTTTGGTGCATTTATGGATTGGGGTTTAGAAAAAGATTTGTTTGTACCTTTTAGGGAACAAGCGCGCCCAATGGTTGCCGGTAATTATTATATGATTTATATGTATATCGATGAAAAGACCAAAAGGTTGGTTGGATCGTCTAAATTGAATCAGTTTTTAAATAATGATGAAATTACTGTTGAAGAAGGAGAAGAGGTAGATTTAATTGTATCGCACATTACAGAAGCCGGAATTAACGTTATTATTAACGAAAAGCACAAAGGGTTAATGTATAAAAACGAAACTTTTGAAGATTTTAGAACAGGTGACCGCATCATTGGCTACATTAAGCAAATTAGACCTGATGGAAAAATTGATGTGTCGCGAAATAAAATTGGTTTTGAAAAGGTATCAGACACTTCCGCTAAAATTTTAAAAGAACTAGAAATAAACAATGGTTTTTTAGGTTTGAATGATAAAAGTCATCCCGATGAAATTAAAACGGTGTTAGAAATGAGTAAAAAAACATTTAAACAAACCATAGGTGTTTTATATAAAGAGAAAAAGATTTTAATTAAAGACAATGGTATTTATTTGATTTAATGTTAAAAAAATCATAATACAAGATTTATTGACTATATTTATGTAAAATATAAAAAATAGATGTATTATGAAAAAAGCGTTACTAATAATTTTTACAACGGTTTCTTTAATTGCATGTAAAAATAAAACCGATTGTACCGAACTTTCTGGAACATACAGTACTTTTGTAGAGGCCCGAAAAGATATTACAAAAGCCAATTATCCTATTAAAAAAATTCAATCAACCCCAGAAAGTTCTTGGATTAAACGTATTGAATTTTATAGTTGCGATGAAAAAGAAGGTTATTTAATTATTTACACCACACGTGCAGAAGAATACATACATGCACATGTGCCAATAAATGTTTGGGAAGAATTTTCTACATCAAAATCAAAAGGATCGTACTATAATACCAACATTGTAAACCGCTATCCGTTTCAATTAAAGTAAATAATTAAAAAGTGGTATGTTAGTTGTATATTATAAAGTAATATTTTTCGTTTAGATCATTATTACATTAAATTTGCACAGCAACAACATACACATGAAAAACTATTTATATATACTTTTTGCTTTACTTTTTTTTAATTCGTGGAGTACGCAGGCACAGATAGACGATACCGACTTGGAAGAATTGGTAATCGATAAATTATCACGCACTAGTATAATTGATGTTATTAAGAAAGTACGCAACCAAATGTATAATAATTACGACAGCAGTAATCACAATTATTTGGTATTGCATCATTCAACCATAAACGATACGGCAGAACTGCTAAATTCTGAAACGGTTTTTGATGTTTCTATAAACCTTAAAAACAAAAAAATTAATAAAAGTATAGTTAACGATGCTAGAAACAAAATAACAATGGATACTTTGTTTTTTAATCGTTATTCAGGAAACGATTCGCCTATGTACTGGCTTACCGAAGTGGTGATAAGAAAATATGTAAACGTACCTGAATTAGATTTTTTCAATAATTTTAAAGATTATGCTTTTGAAAGAAAGAAAACAAAAGACGGACAGTATGTTATAGAATTTTATTCGGAACAATTTTACGAAGGATATTTTCAGTACGATAAAGATTTTAATTTAAAGAAAATGGAATTTGTTTTATTGAAACCCTATGTAATTGACCATAGCCAGTCTAGAAACGGTAAATTTATGTTCGAAAAAAACTGGATTTACACAAACGAAAAAGTTTCTATTACTTTTGCAGTTAATAAAGAAGGCAAGAATTTTGTAAAAGAATTAAAAGCTTCAGAAGAAATTCAGGATTACAATTTTACAAGATTCGATTCTAAAGGCGGAGTAGTTATTAAGGATATAGATCTGGATTTTAAATCGAATTTAATTTTCAAAAAAATGTAATAAAAAAGTCGAGTTTTAAAACTCGACTTTTTTATTTATCTTAATTCTGCACCAACTTCGGTTTGTAACTGGTTTTGAATTTTACTCATTATTTTATCAATCTGTGCATCGGTCAACGTTTTGTCTTTATCTTGTAACTTCATGCTGATTGCATAAGATTTTGTTCCTTCTGGTAACTTATCACCTTGATAAACATCAAACAAAGAAACATCAGAAATTAAGTTTTTATCAACTTGTTTTACAATTTTGTAAACATCTGCAAACGATACTTCGTTCTTTATCAATAAAGCCAAATCGCGTTTTACAACCGGATATTTAGAAATTTCTGCAAATTTTATTTTGCTAGAAACTACATTTAAAATGTTGTTCCAATTAAAATCGGCATAAAAAACGTCTTGCTTAATATCAAAATGTTTTAAGATTGATTTTTTTACATTTCCAAAAGAAACAACTTTTCTGTCACCTAAATAATACGAAATTCCTTCAGAAAAAAGATCATTTTCGTTCGGTTTGGTTTCAATATTTTTAAGTCCTAAACGAACCAATAAAGCATCGATGTATCCTTTAAACAAAAAGAAATCAACAGAAGTTGCAGGCGTATTCCAATTAATACTGTTGCTGTTTCCTGTAGCAAACAAAGCTAAATGTTTGTATTCTTCGTAACCAGATAAGGTTTTTGCGTATGTTTTACCAAATTCAAAATACTTTAAATCGGTTTTTTTACGGTTTATGTTGTAAGCAATAGATTCTAACCCGCCAAAAAGCAAAGTTTGTCTCATTATTGATAAATCCTGACTTAACGGATTTAAAATGGCAACCTGTTGGTTTTTATTTTTATCGGCAATTAAATCGTTGTAAGCTGTGGTTGTTAACGAGTTAGACATTGTTTCATAAAAACCTTGACTAACCAATTGATCTGCTGCAATATTCTGTACTTTATGATCGTCGGTTTTAGATCCGTATGCAATTGTTGCGTTGATTTTAGATCCTACTTGAATGTTGTTAAAGCCGTACACACGCAGAATTTCTTCAATAACATCAATCTCACGCTGTACGTCAACACGGTATGGTGGAATAGACAAGCCTAAACCTTTATCGGTAATATTGGTGACTTTAATATCTAACGAAACCAAAATTTTCTTGATTGTTTCTTGCGGAATAGGTTCACCTAATATTTTATGAACATTGCTGTAATTTAAGAAAACAGAGAAATCTTCTATTTTTTTAGGATACAGATCTGTAATATCAGAAGTAATTTCTCCGCCTGCAATATCGGTAATTAAAATAGCGGCATGTTTTAAAGCGTAAGTGGTAATGCTTGGATCAATTCCTCTTTCAAAACGGAACGATGCATCGGTAGAAATACCATGAGCCTTTGCCGTTTTACGAATACTTACTGGGTTAAAATAGGCGCTTTCTAAAAATATCGATGTGGTGTATTCACTAACTCCTGAATTTAATCCACCTAAAACACCTGCTAAACAAAGTGGTTGGTTTTCATCGCAAATTACAATGTCTTCTGCATGCAGTGTGCGTTCAACACCATCTAATGTTGTAAATTTTGTACCTTCTGTAGCATTTTTTACAATAATCTTATTTCCTTTAATGCGCGATGCATCAAAAGCGTGCAATGGCTGACCTAGTTCGTGTAACACGTAATTAGTAGCATCAACAATATTATTTTTCGGTGTGATACCAATTGCTTTTAACGAATTTTGCAACCAGGCTGGCGATGGCTTTACTTCGATACCCGAAATGGTTACGCCTGCATAATGTGGCGCCAGTTTGCTGTCTTCAACAATAATATCGTATTTTAAGGTGCGTTTTTCAACCTTAAACTTACTTATGCTTGGTGTAATTAATTCAGAATATGTGTTTTGCGGTTTGTTTTGTATTAAACCTGCACGCAAATCACGCGCAACACCCCAATGACTCATAGCATCGGCACGGTTTGGTGTTAAACCAATTTCAAAAACGGTATCGGTATACACTTCAAAAACTTCAGCAACGGGTGTTCCTGGTTTAAATTTATCATCTAAAACCATAATTCCGTCATGACCTTCGCCCAAGCCTAATTCGTCTTCGGCACAAATCATTCCAAAGCTTTCTTCGCCTCGAATTTTTCCTTTTTTAATAACAAAATCATTACCTTCTTTATCGGTTAAAACAGTGCCAATAGTTGCAACAGGTACTTTTTGTCCGGCAGCCACGTTGGGTGCGCCACAAACAATTTGTACAGGTGGTTCGCTATTGCCTAAATCAACTTTTGTAATACGAAGTTTGTCTGCATTCGGGTGTTGTTCGCATGATAGTACATGACCAACAACAACGCCTTTTAAGCCGCCTTTTAAACTTTCGTAAGCGTTGATACCTTCTACTTCTAATCCTAAATTCGTTAAAATTTCTGCTGTTTCTTCCGGAGCGATATCTAATTTGATAAACTGTTTTAACCAGTTATATGATATTTGCATTGATTTGTTTTTTAAAGCACAAATATACAGATTGCTGTACGTTTGATGAAATTATTTGGTTTATTTATGATAAAAATTTTGATCGAACTTCGGCAGACGGAACCATACATTCTTCTTTTTTACCGTACCATTTGTACCGATTTTTGGCTATGTAGCGATAAATGGAATTTCGCAGGCTGTTTGGAATGATTTTACCAATTTGCAACAATGGATAAAAACCGCTTAATTGTTTGGAAATTTCTAAAGCAGCATCGCTTTCAGTAAAATAAGCTACACCCGGATTGTACAGTATAATGGAATCTATAGACGGGTTTACACCAATATATTGAATGATTTCTTTACCAAAATTTGACTGTAACGACGCAAACACAAACACATTGTTTTTATCTGCTTTTATGACTTTTTGAATGGTTTCATCGCAAAAATTACAAACGCCGTCAAAAAGAATCAACTGTTTATTTGGTGGTATTTTATCAATTATACTCATACGTTTATTTTTTTCGTTCAACCATTTCTAATTGATCTAAAGCAACTTTCGATGTAAAAAAGCCATAGTTTACCGTTGCTTTATTTTTTTCGATTGTATCAATAGTCCCAACCGATTTTCCATCGATCATACGAACGCGGTCACCAACTTTTAATTCAAAATTTGTTTTATTTGCCTGTTGTTGCTGTTGTTCTTTTACCTTTTTCTCTTTCTTTTCTTCTCGGATTTTCTCCAGTTTTTCTTCCACATCAACCTTTAACTGTAAAACTTGCTGTTCTTTTACTTTTTTTTCTTTTACAGTGATTTTCTTGCGTTTAGAATTTTCAATTTCAACTGTTTTCAACAGTTCGCCAATAAGCGTTTTTTTGTCTTTATTGTTGAAATATTTTTCTGAAAGATCATCAAATCGTTGTCCCAAATAGATCAAACGCTGATTAGCATCGTACAATTCCTGATAACGTTCTAACTTATCTTGAATTTTTGTGTTGATGTTCGACATTTTGTTGCTTTCTTCACGGGCACGTTTTTCTTCTTCTTTTAAATTTTCTGATGTTTTTTCTAATCGTGAACGTTCTTTTTGAAGATTTGCAATGGTTTTATCAAAACGGACTTTATCAGTTTCGATTTTCTTTTTGGCTCGATTTATCAATCCGTATGGAATTCCGTTTTTCTGTGCTACTTCAAATGTAAATGAACTTCCTGCTTGCCCCAAACTTAATTTGTACATAGGTTCTAGCGATTTTTCATCGAACATCATGTTGGCATTTGTAGCGTGTGGCAGTTCGTTTGCCAGAATTTTCAGGTTGGTGTAATGCGTAGTAATGATACCAAAAGCCTCACGATCGTAAAATTCTTCCAGAAAAACTTCGGCTAAAGCACCACCTAATTCCGGATCAGATCCTGTACCAAATTCATCAATTAAAAACAAAGTTTTATCGTTACATTTCTTAAGAAAGTAGTTCATGTTTTTTAATCGGTAACTATAAGTACTTAATTGGTTTTCAATAGATTGATTATCTCCGATGTCCGTTAAAATTCTATCGAACAAAAAGGTTTCGCTTCGTTCATGCACCGGAATTAACATACCGCTTTGCAACATTAACTGCAATAAACCAATTGTTTTTAAGGTAATTGATTTTCCGCCAGCATTTGGTCCCGAAATAACAATAATGCGTTCATTATTAGTTAATTCAATAGTTTGCGGATACGTTTGTTTACCCTTAATTCGGTTGTTTAACAACAAAATAGGGTGGAAAGCATCGCGAAAAAACAGTCTTTTTTCTGTGGAAATATTAGGTAATATTCCGTTTATTTTTTCGGCATGTTTTGCTTTTGCAGAAACAATATCAATGTGTGCCAAAAGATTTTGAAAAACAATCAGTTCTTCATGAAACGGACGAATACTATCTGTTAAAACACGTAAAATCCGCATGATTTCCTCGCGTTCTTCGTATTCTAAATTACTTAATTCCCTAGAAAACTTAAATGTATTTTCGGGTTCCATATAAATAATGCTTCCCGTTTTAGACTGACCCAAAACCGAACCTTTTACTTTTTTACGGTGCATTGCCAAAACCGCTAAAACTCTGCGATTTTCTACAATAGATTCTTTAATATCATCTAAATATCCTGCCGAATTATATTGTTGCAATGCAAAACCAAAACTCTGATTAATTTTTCCGCGAACAATCTGTATATTTTGTCGAATAACTTTTAAATCAGCCGAAGCAGTATCTTTTATTTCGCCGTATTTATCTAAAACCTGCTCAATATTTTGTAAAATAATCTTGTTGGGCTGGGTTATGGTTGTGGCGTTGTATAATGCACCGTAATATTCGTGAAACTTCTTTAAAAAAGTGATTAATTCGTTGGTGGTTGAAACTAAAGAAGCAATTTTTTTGAAGCTCGATGCTTCTAAAAAACTGTCTTCAATACGCAACATTTTTAATTCGTAATTTATCGGATCAAAGTAGTGAGAAGGTATAGCGTTTTGATTACTGAATGAAGACAAGTATTCTGACGTTTGCTTTAATTCTTCTAACAGCTGGTCTTTGTTTGCAATTGGTTCTATAAGCAATGCGTGTTCTTTACCAATTTCGGTGGTACATAAATCGCTTATTTGTTCTAATATGGTACTGAATTCTAAATCTTGCAGCGTTTTTTTTGCAATCAATTTCATTTGTAAATGCTCTATCAAGTATCAAAGTTACAAACAAATTATCATTTAAAGGAATATGTGTTAAATTTGAATTTAAAAAAGAATAAAATGAACAGCTGGAAAGAATTTATTGCTTTGGAATCATCAAAAGATTATTATAAGAAATTACAACAAATTGTTGATGCTGATTATGAGAAGGAAACAATTTATCCACCGAAAGATGCTGTTTTTAACGCATTTAAATATTGTCCGTTAGATAAAGTTAAGGTGATTATTTTAGGTCAGGATCCTTACCACGGACAAGGTCAGGCGCATGGTTTAAGTTTTTCGGTGAATAAAGGTATTGCTTTACCGCCATCGTTACGAAATATTTACAGAGAGCTGGAAAGCGATGTTAATTTTACCAATCCGGGTCACGGTGATTTAACCGAATGGGCAACACAAGGCGTTTTATTGTTGAATGATGTTTTAACCGTGAAAGCAGGGCAAGCCGGAAGCCATCAAAAATTGGGTTGGGAACAATTTACCGAAAATGTGATTAGTTTTTTATCGAACGAAAAAAACGGTTTGGTTTTTATGTTATGGGGAAATCATGCACAGAAAAAAGGGAAAAATATAAATCGGTCAAAACATTTGGTTTTAACAAGCGGACATCCTTCACCAATGAGTGCCAATCAAGGCAAATGGTTTGGCAACAAACATTTTTCGCAAGCTAATAATTATTTGGTGCAACAAGGGAAAAAGCCTGTGAACTGGCAATTAGATTTTTAATAAAATTAAATTGGTTAAAAAGTAAACAATAATGTTAAATAGTAAATTTAACTTGGTAGCTTTTTATATTAAAAGTATATTTAATGAATAAAATTTGTTTTTGTTTAAAAAACAAAAATTTGTTTGTTGTTTACTTAAATTAAAAGCTGCCTGTTGTTTGGGCAGCTTTTAGTATTTTTACGTAAAATATTCTACAATGGCAGGAAATTCTTTTGGAAACAATTTTAAATTAACCACTTTTGGTGAATCGCATGGTATGGCAATTGGCGGAATTATAGATGGTTGTCCGTCAAATATCGAACTTGATTTAAATGCCATTCAGTTAGAATTAGATCGAAGAAAACCTGGGCAATCTAAATTGGTGACCCAAAGAAAAGAAGCAGACGAAGTTGTTTTTTTATCGGGTATTTTTGAAGGAAAAACCTTGGGAACTCCTATTGCTTTTCAAATAAACAACAGCAATTCTAAATCTGCCGACTATGATTTATTGAAAGATGCCTATCGCCCGAGTCATGCCGATTTTGTGTATCAGCAGAAATATAAACACCGAGATTATAGGGGAGGAGGAAGAAGTTCTGCCAGAGAAACTGCAGCCCGAGTTGTTGGCGGAGCTATTGCAAAACAAATTATTAAACCTGTAGAAATTACTGCGTATGTTTCTTCTGTAGCAACTATTTCAATAAATAAAAACTATACAGAACTTGATTTAGCATTGATTGAAACCAACGATGTCCGTTGCCCCGATGTTGAAATCGCTCAAAAAATGGAACAGCTTATTTTAGAAACCAAGAAAAAAGGCGATACTGTTGGCGGTATTATAACGTGTATTATTAAAAATGTGCCCATTGGTTTAGGCGAACCTGTATTTGATCGGTTAGAAGCAAATCTGGCAAAAGCAATGTTGTCTATCAATGCTTGTAAAGGTTTTAGTTTTGGCAGTGGTTTTGAAGGTGCGAAAATGTTTGGATCGCAACATAATGATTATTTTAATGAAGACGGATCAACCAAAACCAATTTTTCGGGCGGTATTCAGGGCGGAATAAGCAACGGAATGGATATTTATTTTGATGTTGCTTTTAAACCGGTCGCAACGTTATTACAGCCCCAAGAAATGTTAACCACCAAAGGAACATTAGAAGTTATTAAAGGAAAAGGGAGACACGATGCCTGTGTGCTTCCGCGTGCCGTGCCTATTGTAGAAGCTATGGCTGCTTTGGTACTTGCCGATTTTATGGTTTAATCATTACATTCCATCAAGATTAAATGTCCGTTTTTATAAGTAATTTCAACCAAACCATCGTTTAGAACTTCATTGCTGGTGCCTGGTCTAAATCCTAAAATTAATGAATCGTTTTGCAGTTCGTATTTCAGGTTTTTTGTCGAAATTCCATCAACAGTTCCAACAGGAATCAGTGATAAAATAGTTTCTTTTGGATACCATTTAATAAAGTTTTTCTGCAAAGGAAAAATTTTAGAATAATCGTCTATCACTACTAATTTTATAACTTCCTGATATTTAACAAGATTGGTGATGTTGGTAATTGTGTGATCCATTCTTTTGCCGGTTGCCCAAACAATATTCGCTGCAGGTATTTTTCTTTCAATCAAATAATTAACCGCCTTGTCAAAATCTGTTGATTCCTGCTCGTCTAATTTTATTATATCAATGGGATATTGAACATTTTTATAATATTCATAATCAAAATTACGGTCAAAATCACCAATAAGCACATCTACTTTAATACCTAATTCCAAAACGCGTGTAATGGCACTGTCTAACACAATAACCACCGGATTCCATTCCAATAATTCGTTCAATAATTCCATTGAACAAGCCTCACCGTTGGCAATTATTAATGCAGGTTCCTGATCGTCGCGTACTATGTGGTGTGATGACATTTATTTGAAGTTTTAAACTACTAAATTAATATGTTTTCTTTATTTTAAAAGGATTTAATTATATTTGAAGAAAATTAATTCTTATAACAATGGATTTACAACAGGAACAATGGTGGAGCGATTTTCAGAACGATGAAAACGCTGTTTTATTAGATGTTCGTACAGAAGATGAAGTAAGCGAAGGTGCCATTCCAGGGGCAGTTCATCATGATTTTTATCTGGGACAGGATTTTTTAAGTGTTTTAGAAAATTTAGATAAATCGAAAAATTATTATGTTTATTGCCGTTCAGGAAACCGCAGCGGACAAACGTGTTTGTTGATGAACCAATTAGGTTTTGAAAACACTTTTAACTTGGTTGGCGGAATGAACGAGTGGGAAGGACCAACGGAATAATTAAGGCGAAAGCCTTTTTTTTATGTATTTTTTTAAGATTTTACAATGGAATTAATCGATTTTATTTTACATATTGATCAGTATCTTGAAGTTTTCTTGCAAGATTACGGCGTTTGGGTGTACGCTATATTGTTTTCAATCATTTTTGTTGAAACAGGTTTGGTTGTAATGCCTTTCTTACCGGGCGACTCGCTATTGTTTGCAACCGGAATGCTAGCAGCACAGTTTCCAGAAAGTTTGAATGTATGGCTGGTACTTATTATCCTTTTTATTGCGGCTGTTTTAGGCGATACCGTTAATTATACCATTGGTAAAGAAATTGGTATGCGAATCATCAATTTTAAAATATTGGGTAAACAGCCCGTTACTATAGAACACATTAACAAAACACATTCTTTCTACGAAAAATACGGCAGTAAAACTATTGTGATTGCTCGTTTTGTACCTATTGTAAGAACGTTGGCTCCGTTTGTTGCAGGTATTGGCAGAATGAATTACGCTACTTTTTTAACCTATAATTTTGTTGGCGGATTCATTTGGGTTTTCGGTATTACTTTGGCAGGATATTTTTTAGGCAATATTCCATTGATAAAAGACAATTTTTCAAAAGTGGTTATACTGATTATTTTGGTATCGGTTCTTCCGATTATTTACTCGGTTATCAAAGAAAAATTATCTAATAAAAACAAAACGCTTTCGTAATGAAAGCGTTTTTCGTTTATATTTTTAAATTATGGTGTAATGAAAACATCATTTGCTGATACGAGTTATTTTGTAACATCTGGTTCATCCATCCTAACTGAAATGCCAAATTTGTATTTACTTTAAAACCTGCTCCAAAATACAATCGGTTGCGATCGAAAGAATTTATCTTTCTTGAAGTTTTATTGGTATTCATAAAAACTTCGTTATACAAAGTAGCATACAAATTCTGATTTTTTTCTGTATTCTGATACAAAGGAATATCTACTCCTAACTGATAACGAAATCTTGATTTAAAATCGTGATTGTCAATAAATCGTTGTTCAAACCTGAATCGATGTTTTACAGTAGCTGTTGCAATTTTTTGATTAGTAAGTACATCTTGAAAAATTCTGTTTTCAGCAAAAGGATTATCAGGTTTTTCAAATTGTTCGGTATGTACAAAGGCATAACCAGATCCAACAATTAAATTATCTAACCATATATATTGAACAGAACCTCGCAACAACATTTGATTTAAATCGGTTATAAATGCATGATTTCTATTTTGTATATCATAATTGAAATTCCATTTAGTGTTTTCAACTTTTGTACTTCCAAAATACATATACCAACTGCCTAATTGTGGATTGTTTGAAAAAACTTTAATACTAAATAAAATTGCTGTAAATAGAAGAATTGTTTTTCTCATAATCGAAATTAGTTTTTATTAGTTAGCTTGTGCTGTTTTTTAAGTTGTTTTTACTTGTTTCTAATATTAAAGCAAATTGCAAACCATACATAATTGCGGCTAAAACCAAATGTGCAGCCTGTGTGCCAAACGGAAAGTGTATGTAATACATTAATATACCTGTAACGATTTCTAAAATCAGTAAAAGCATAATCCAGTTCGTTTTAGTATTGCCTAAATTAAGACGTTTGTTTCTTAAAAACAGATAAAGGTTTACAAAAAATATCACAAAAGAAAAGGTTCTGTGAATGTAAAACGTTACATCTGGATTTTGAAGCCAAAGTGCTACATCGGTAATTCCGCTTCTTGTTTGAAAATCTATAAACTGACGAACCTGTGTTCCTAAACCTATCTGAATTAACGAAAAAAGCATTGCTACCCAAGTGAAAATATGAAAAACAACATCGTATTTTCCTACATATTTTTTGTTGATTTTAGCCAAATGAATCAGATAAATTAAAGCAGCTACATTTAATAATGCAGCAATCATGTGTGTGGTAATTTTAACCGGATTCAAAACCGAAAAAACCACTGTTGCACCTAACCACGCATTAAAAACTAATAATGCCAAAACAATTCCAGACCATAAAACCACCGATTTTTTTGTTTTCCAATATCTAAACGAAAGAAAAAACAATATTAAACACGATAATCCGGCTAAAGCACCACACAAACGGTTAATGTATTCAACCCAAGTATGATACGGGTTAAACTCGGCATAATCGTGTTTGGTGTAGGCATTCCAATCACTCGGGTTATAAACATCTTTTGTAGTAAAATTGCTGTTTGCTACCCAAAGCGAATTACTTTTAATAATCACCTGCCCCTTGTTGTATTCATGGTTTGGTTTCCAAAGTAATTTTTCAACTTGTGTAGGCGGTATGTAGTAACCAAAACATTTAGGCCAATCGGGACAACCCATACCAGAACCGGTCATACGAACCGTGGCACCGGCAATAATTACCAGATAAATTAATACAAGTGAAATTTTTGCCCAACGGATAAATGATTTGTTTTCCATGATTTATAATTTTGGATTTACTGGTTTTAAACCTAACTTGTCGGCTTTTTTTAACATAAATTGATATGCTTCTGCGTAATCATTCGCAATATCGCCTTCTAAAATTGCTTCTTTAATGGCATCTTTAATTTGTCCGATTTCTCTTGATGGTTTCAGATCGAAAATCTCCATAATTTCTTCGCCCGTAATGGGTGGCTGAAAATTACGCACGTGATCGCGTTCTTCAACTTCGACAATCTTTTGACGTACAATTTTAAAATTGTTATGATACTTTTTAAACTTCTTTTGATTTT
>JBEBXO010000011.1:0-48686 GCA_040391585.1 Paenimyroides ummariense
ATTTAGATGCTGCTACTTTAGAAGAGTTCCAAGCATTCAACAAAAAATTCTATGTACCAAACAATGCTGTTTTAGTAATTGCTGGTGATATAGAATTTGCTAAAACAAAAGATTTGGTAGAAAAATACTTTGGTGTAATTAAAAAAGGCGCAGATGTTGCCCGTGTAAACATTAAAGAAGACGAAATCACAAAGCCAATCGTTGCTACTGCTTACGATGCTAATATTCAAATTCCAATGTACATCACGGCATATAGAACTCCATCTATGAAAACGCGCGACGCTAGAGTTTTAGATATGATTTCTTCTTATTTATCAGGAGGAAAATCATCGCCAATGCAAAAGAAAATTGTCGACGAGAAAAAAATGGCGTTACAGCTGTTTGCTTTCAACTACGCACAAGAAGATTACGGAATGTACCTAATTGCTGGTTTACCAATGGGTGATACTACGCGTGAGGCATTACAAAAAGAAATTGATGCTGAAATTACAAAATTGCAAACCGAGTTGATTTCTGAAAGAGATTATCAAAAATTACAAAACGATTTTGAAAACCGTTACGTAAGCCAAAATTCAGATTTAGAAGGATTGGCAGAAAACTTGGCTACTAACTATTTATTGTATGGCGATATTAATTTAATTAACGAAGAAATCGAAATTTACCGTTCAATTACAAGAGAAGAAATTCGCGAGGTTGCTAAAAAATATTTACAAAGCAATGCTCGTTTATTGTTAGATTATGTACCGGCAAAAGAAGATTCAGCTAAATAAGAAGTATACAAAATGAAAAAAATATTATTATTCGCATCAGCTTTGTTACTAACTATTAGTGCCGAAGCCCAAATAAAACGCCCGCAACCACAACCGGGTCCAATGCCTACCGTTCATGTACAGAAACCACAAGAGTTTACCATGAAAAACGGTTTAAAGGTAATGGTTGTAGAAGATCACAAACTACCACGCGTAAGCTATATGTTAACTATTGATACGCCACCTTATGTAGAAGGAGCAAAAGCAGGAGTATCAAGTTTAACTAGTGCAGTTGTTGGTAACGGAACAGCAAAAACACCAAAAGAAAAATTCAACGACGAAATTGATTTCTTAGGTGCTAACGTTAACTTTTGGAATACCGGCGCATCTGCAAGCGGTTTGTCTAAATACAGTTCACGTTTGTTAGAATTAATGGCAGAAGGATCGTTAAGCCCATTGTTTTCTCAAGAAGAATTCGATAAAGCAAAACAACAATCTATCGAAGGTTTAAAAGCCGATGAAAAATCTGTTGCATCTGTTGCTCGCAGAGTTAACAATGCTTTGTTATTTGGTAAAGAACATCCAACCGGAGAATTTGTAACAGAGCAAACATTAAACAATGTTACTTTGGCAGATGTTAAACAAAATTACGCATCGTACTTTGTACCAGAGAATGCTTATTTGGTAGTTGTTGGTGATGTTAAATATAAAGATGTAAAAAAACAGGTTGAGAGATTATTCAAAAACTGGAAAAAAGCATCTGCACCAGTTTCAAAATATGCAGAACCAAACGACGTAGCTAAAACGCAGATCGATTTTGTAGATATGCCAAACGCTGTTCAGTCAGAAATTGCATTAATGAATACCGTAAACCTTAAATTAACCGATAAAGATTATTTTGCAGGATTAATTGCAAACCAAATTTTAGGTGGTGGTGGTGAAGGACGTTTGTTTTTAAACTTACGTGAAGCACACGGATGGACTTACGGAGCTTATTCTTCTTTAGGATCTGGAAAATACACATCTAAATTCACTTCATCTGCATCGGTTCGTAACGTAGTTACCGATTCTGCTGTGGTTGAATTTATGAACGAATTACATAAAATTAGAACAGAACCAGTTACACAGGCAGAATTAGATCTTGCGAAAGCAAAATACATAGGAAACTTTGTAATGGAAACTCAAAAACCAGGTACTATTGCAAGCTTTGCATTAAGAACAAAAACACAAAGTTTACCTGCCGATTTTTATGAAAATTACATTAAAAACATTCAGGCAGTTACTGTTGCCGATGTTCAGCGTGTAGCTAACAAATTCTTTAAGAAAGACAATCAGCGTATTGTAATTGTAGGTAAAGGTTCAGATGTTGCGGGTACGTTAGATCGTTTAGGATATCCGGTATTTTATTACGATGCTTATGCAAATCCGGTAGAAAAACCTGTGTTTAAAAAAGCAGCACCTGTTGGCGTAACTTCTAAAACTGTTTTAGAAAATCACATCAAGGCCATTGGTGGAGAGAAAAAGTTAAAAGAAACAAAATCAATTGCAACGGTAGCTAAAGGTTCTATGCAGGGAATGGAAATTACCATGACACAGAAACAAACTAGCAAAGGGCAATCAATGGTTTCTTTAAACGGAATGGGTATGGAATTGATGAAACAGGTAATTACACCAACAATGGGGTATATGTCTGGTCAGGGTCAAAAACAAGATTTAAAAGGAGAAGAGTTGAAAGATGCGCAAGCGTCTGCTAAAATGTTTGATGAATTAGAAGATTTAAAAAACGCAGCTACTTTTGAATTGTCTGGTATTGAAACATTCAACGGCGAAGAAGCTTATGTTTTAAAGAAAGACAAACAAACTGTTTACTACAGTGTAGCTTCTGGTTTAAAAATTGGTGCTTCAGAAACAATGGAAGCTCAAGGACAAACAATGGAAATGACAACTTCTTATTCAGATTATAAAGAAGTAAAAGGAATTAAATTTCCACATACTTTCACAGTGCCTATGTTAGGAAATGCTGAATTTAAAGTATCTGAAATTAAAGTAAACGAAGGCGTAACAGACGCAGACTTTAAATAATATTTCAGAAAAATATTGAAATCTAAAACCAGTAGTTTATCTACTGGTTTTTTTTATTGATGAATTTATACAAATTTCATAACAAAAACGCATTGCAAAAAAGTTGCAATTTTGGTTTAAAAAGTATCGTTTAGCCTTGAATAAATTATAAATAAAATATACCAAAACGACAAAGCCCCGATACACAATGTATATCGGGGCTTTTAAAATGTGGTCCCACCTGGGCTCGAACCAGGGACCACCTGATTATGAGTCAGGTGCTCTAACCAACTGAGCTATAGGACCAATACTTTTACAACTTTGGTTTGTTGTGGTCCCACCTGGGCTCGAACCAGGGACCACCTGATTATGAGTCAGGTGCTCTAACCAACTGAGCTATAGGACCGGCTACTTTACGTTAGCGAGTGCAATATTAAGGCAAATTCTTATTTTTCACAAGTAGTTTCGACTTTTTATTTTATTTCTTGGCACAATTCAATTAAAACTCCGTTTGTTGTTTTAGGATGTAAAAAGGCAACTAATTTATTATCAGCACCTTTCTTAGGTGTTTCGTTTAAAATGGTAAATCCTTCATTTTTCAATCGTGCTAGTTCAGCAACAATATCTTCTACATCAAAAGCAATATGATGAATGCCTTCGCCTTTTTTTTCTAAAAATTTGGCAATGGGAGAATCGGGATTGGTAGCTTCTAACAGTTCAATTTTATTAGGTCCGTTCATAAAAAACGATGTTTTTACTCCTTCGCTTGCTACTTCTTCTTCTTTATATGCAGGTGTTCCGAATAATTTTTCGAACAAGCTGTTCGATTCCTGTAAATTTTTAACTGCAATACCTATATGTTCTATTTTACGCATGATAAACTAAAATTTTGTTTTGACAAAGATAAATATATATCTGCACGAATTTTGTATTTTTGCAACATGGAGACAAACAGACAAAAAAAAATGGGGGCTTTGTTACAAGCCGATCTAGTTGATATATTGCAGGGAGAAATTCGTAAAAACGGAGTTTCTAATTTAATTATTTCAGTTTCAAAAGTAAGTGTAACCACCGATTTATCTATTGCAAAGGTATATTTAAGTGTTTTCCCTACCAATAAAGTTCCTGAATTATTAAAGGCAATTCAGTCAAACGCTCCGTTAATTAAGCACGATTTGGCTCAGCGTGTAAAAAACCAATTGCGCAAAGTGCCTAACCTTATTTTTTATATCGACGATAGTTTAGATTATATAGAAAAGATTGACAATGCCTTAAAGGGCGATGAAAATCCTATTGAAAACCGTGAGCTTTTAGCCCGTAGAAAGAAAAAATAAGGTGAATACCGTTTTTTACATAGCCAAACGTTACGCTTTCAGTAAAAGCAAAACAAAAGCCATAAATATTATTACGCGTATTTCGGCAATCGGAATCATTGTAAGCAGTATGGCGTTGTTTGTGGTGCTGTCGGTTTTCAGCGGCTTGGAAAATTCTTTGGTGTCGTTCACAAATGTTATCGATCCTGATTTGGTTGTTCTTCCATCAAAAGGAAAAAGCATTAACGTAACTGCCAATCAACAGGAAAAATTAAAATCATTAAGTAAAATTGCAAATTATTCAAACATCATTGAAGATCGTGTAATTTTTACCTTTGGCGATAAACAGATTGTTTCTCTTTTAAAGGCTGTTGATTTTAATTATCCGCAAACAGTTGCCATTACAGAAAATATTGTTCACGGTAAATGGATACAACCCAATACCAACGATGCTGTTATGGGCAGTGTTTTGGCAAACGAACTTTCGGCAGGAATGTATTCTAACGATAAGCTTTTAGAAGTTCTGGCAATGAAACCAGGCAAAGGAATGATTACCATGCCCGAAGATGCTTATATTAAACTGCCATTGTACCCCGCCGGAATTTACAGTTTAAACAATATTGATACCGATAACAAGTACATTTATACCGATATTAAAGTAGGTAAAGATTTATTGAATTTTAAAACAAACGAATTTTCTAAAATTGAATTTAAACTGATAAACGGAACGTCAGAAAAACAACTTACTTCTACTTTAAAAGATATTTTTCCAAATGATATCATAAAAAACCGGTCACAACTGAATGAAGGTCTGTATAAAATGCTAAAAACCGAAAGTTTGGCAATTTATCTTATTTTTACGTTGATTATTATTGTAACTCTTTTTTGTTTAACCGGAGCATTAATAATGATTATTCTTGAAAAAAAGGCACATATAAAAACATTGTATGATATTGGTTTTACCCAAAAGAAATTAAAACGTATTTTTCTTTATCAAGGTTTGATACTTTCTGTTGGCGGTGTTTTGATAGGATTGATTTTAGGAATTACCATTACTTTACTGCAACAGCATTTTGGTTTTGTAAAAATAGCCGACAATTTTCCGTATCCTATTGTTTTTAGTTGGAAAAACGGTGTTTTGGTTACAGCAACCATCTTTGTTTTAAGTATTATTGCATCATATATTGCTGCAAGTAGAATAAAAATTTTGATGAATGAATAATTTTTGTATTTTTATAACTTTATTTTAATAATTAACCCACTAATACATAATACAATGAAAAAGATCTTGTTCTTTATCGCAATAGCTTCCTTTTCAACAGTTGGTTTTACTTCATGTACTCAAGATGATGCAGTAGTAGAAATACCAACTCCGAACCCAAATCCTAATGTTAACGAGCAGTTAAAAATTACTGCAGACGCAACCTACATACAAGATAAAAACATGTATTTTAGTCAATTAGGTAAGCCGGTTAAATTTACAACAACCAGCGGATCTAATACAATTGCCGATGTTACTTATTATGTTGATGGCGTTAAAATTACAGGTAATACCTACGCACATACAACTATTGCAAATGTTAAGGTACAAGCAAAACGAGCTGGTTTTGTAGACAGTGAGTTTATAACAGTACAATTTGCACAAAAACCTTATTAATTAAAAACAATATATTTTAAACCATCTCATTTGCGAGATGGTTTTTTTGTGTTTATTTTTAACCAAACCGAATAAAGTATGTACAAAGAAATAAGTGACCAACAAAAACAAATTTTAAAAAAATTAACTTCACAAAAAATACTTTTAAGCTGGTTGCGTCTTATCTTTTTAGCTGCATCTGTTTACTTGTTTTATTTAATGATGTACCAAAGACAAGAGCATTTTGGCTGGTGGGCTTTTGCAACGCTTATTTTATTTATAGTTGCTGTAAACAGGTATTTTAAATTGCAAGCTAAAGTAAAATACCATAAAATGTATCAGCAAATTAATGACGATGAAATGGCTTTTTTAGAAGGAACAAAAACCTTTGATGGTGGAATTGAATTTCAAAATCCGCAACATGCTTTTTCGTATGATTTAGATTTGTTTGGCAAAAACTCTATCTTTCAATTCATAAACCGCACAGGAACGTCGTTAGGAAAAAAGCAGTTAGCTAAAGATCTGCAAGCAATACCAACTAAAGATATTATTCAAAATAAACAGTCGGCAGTTAAAGAATTACGCGAAATGATTCATTTTCGCCAGCAATTTCAAACACTTGCGCATTTAGCCGCAACAACAGAACAAGAAGATCAGGCAATTAAAAAATGGACAGAAACCAAAAGTAAAAAACCAAGCAAAGCATTTAACGTATGCGCTATTGTAATTCCGGTTTTGTTCTTTCTATCGTTAGGCGCTACGATTTTTGATTTGCATGTTGTTGCATCTAAACTTACGGTATTTTTCTTTTCGCTTAATTTAATGTTTTCGGGATTAATGTCGCAATATATATTAAAAGAAATTGGTAAAAGCGACAAAATAGCCAACAGCTTACAGCAATATGCAAAAATGATTCAATTGTTCGAAAAAACATCATTTACATCATTGTATTTGCAAGAAAAGCAACATCAGTTAAAAAATCAAAACCAATCTGCAACTAAAACAGTAGATGAATTGGCAAATTTGTTCGAAAAACTAAATACTGTTGCCAATCTTTTTATTTTTATTGCTTTTAACGGAACATTTCAATATCATTTTTGGGTACATAAAAAATTAATGCATTGGAAAGATAAACACCAAACTAATTTGTGGCGCTGGGTTGAGATTGTTGGCGAGGTTGAAAGTTTAAACAGCGTAGCAAATTTTGCTTACAATAATCCGGAATATCAGTACGCAACTATTACAGAAAACCAAATAAAGTTAGAAAACTTGGGACATCCGCTTATTTCTAAAGAGAAAAGAGTTCGCAATACAATTGATTTCAGTGAAAAACGGTTTGTAATTTTAACAGGTAGTAATATGAGTGGTAAAAGTACTTTTTTGCGAACTGTTGGCATAAACTTGGTGTTAAGTTACGCTGGTGCGCCCATTGATGCTACACAAGCAATAGTTTTTCCGCTGCCTTTGTGGGTTTCTATGCGATTGACAGATTCTTTGTCGGACAGTGAATCGTTCTTTTTTGCCGAAGTGAAGCGCCTAAAACAAATAGTTACCGAAGCCGAAAAGCAACCTGTATTTGTTTTGTTAGATGAAATTTTAAAAGGAACTAATTCTGACGATAAAAAAACTGGAACGGTTGGTGTTATAGAAAAATTACATAACCTAAATGCTACCGGAATGATTGCTACACATGATTTAGAAGTTTGCAAAACCACCGATCGTCATTTAGAAACTATGGAAAACAAATGCTTTGAAGTGGAAATTATCAATAACGAACTTCATTTTGATTATAAACTGAAAAACGGTATCTGCCAAAATAAAAACGCTACGTTTATTATGAAAAAAATGGAAATTATTTAGCATTGTATGCTTCTTTAGTATATTTGTTTTAAAATTAGAAAAAATGAGAAAATTTCTTGGGACGTTATTTCTTATTGCTGTGCTAACCTCTTGTGTATCAAAAAAAACGCAAGCATTTCACAATAATATTCTAACCTTAAAAGACAGTTACTGTAAAGCACCTTTTAAATATAATTATGATACAAATCTACCTTCGTATAACACAGATTCAATACTGTTTGTAAACAAAAATCTATCGAATGATTTTTCCGAACAAAGTATTCTGATTCTAAATGCCTTGGGTATAACAGAGAATGTTAAAAGAATAATCGATTTAAAAAAAGATAAGTCACTTAATGCACAAATAGAAATTCTTCAATTACGTGCCCACATAGATAGCAAAATTACCATTGCCTTAACCGAATTAGATGCTGTTGCTGCAGAATTTGACTGTGAAGGCGAACGCGTAGGGCAAATGGCAAATTTTATAGATGATTTAAATACCCGAAAAATGAACAGAATGGTTATTTTGTCAATTGTTTTAGGTGCTGCGGCTTCTACTACTAGTGCCATTGTAAAAAATGAAAACGTAGGCAAGTCTGTTGACATTGGTGCTGGTGTATTAGGTGCCGGTTTAGGGTTTATGATGTTGAATCCAAAAGGAAAAAAAATAGAATTTATACACCAACGAAATTTGTTGCGAGATATTTGGCAAGAAGAATTGGTCTCAGAAAATTTTCCGCCATTTGTATGGTATATGTACACCCAGAAACATTTTTCCAATTCGGATGAATTATCTATTATTCAAAATATAAAAAAAAGGTGGATTGAATATAATTTCGAAAACGATAAAGATCAAGCAAACAACTCGATTTTATTTCATAACGGTGGTTTATATTATGCGGAAGACTTGCATAAACGTACCTCTATGTTAAACCAAATGCAGTTGGCAACACGTACCATTAATCAAAATGTAAATTACTTGTTGTTAGATTTAGATAAATTAATGTTGATAAATGAAAATAACTAAAATTTCAAAAGATAGCATAATTCCAGCAATTTGGGACGGCGGTGAAACGTTTCAATACTATATTTATCCGACTGATTCTTTGTACACAAATCGCGATTTTCTGTTTAGAATAAGTGCTGCAACCATTACAAAAGTTCCGTCGGTTTTTACAAAATTTCAAAATTATCAGCGTTTTTTAGTAATGTTAGATAATAATTTAAACATAAAAAACAACGGAAAAGAAGAAAGTTATACACCAAATGATGTATTTAGATTTGATTCTGACAGCGATATTACATCTTTCACAAAAGGAAATGATTTTAATTTAATGGTGAGTAAAAATATTAGTAAAGTTGATGTATTCTTCTTAAATGATACTACGCAATTAAACCAATCGTTTATTTTTCTTTTCGCATTAAATGATACTTTGACAGAACTAAACAACGAAAAAATCAATTTAAAAAAAGATGATTTATTATTGATTGAAAACCACGAACATTCAAATCTGTCTATAAAAGTTTATCATACCGTTTTAGCAGGAACTTTACAAGTTTAGTAAAAGTTGTTTGCTACAATTTAACGGAAAATTCCGAATTTTAATTATTAAAATCATCATCAATAGTTTATTTTTGAAAGATGTTTTATTTACAACAGTTATGAAAAAAATCTGGTTATCGTTTTTATATATTCCTTTAACATTATTTGCACAACCAAAACAAAAATTCCAACCCGCACAAAAATGGGTCGATAGTGTGTATAATCAAATGTCGTTTAACGAAAAAGTGGGCCAGCTTTTCATGGTGGCAGCATATTCTAACCGCGACAGTAAGCACATTCAAGAGCTTTTAGATTTGGTGCAATCAAAAAATATTGGTGGTGTCATTTTCTTTCAAGGCGGTCCGGGCAGGCAGGCGCACATGACCAATAAATTACAGCAAGCATCGAAACTACCATTGTTTGTTGGTATTGATGCAGAATGGGGATTAGGCATGAGGTTAGATTCTACCTATGTGTACCCTTGGAATATGTCGTTAGGTGCCATACAAAAAAACGATTTAATAGAACAAATGGGCACGCAGATGGCAGAACAATCTAAACGCATGGGCATTCATTTTATGTTTGCGCCGGTGGTAGATGTTAACACAAATCCGCTAAACCCAATTATAGGAAACAGATCTTTTGGCGAATCTAAAGAAAATGTAGCCAACAAAGCTGTGGCAATAATGCGTGGAATGCAGGAAAACCAAGTGTTTGCAACTGCCAAACATTTTCCGGGACATGGCGATACCGCAACCGATTCGCACCATGCGCTGCCAACAATAGATTTCGATAAAAAGAGATTGGATAATATAGAACTTTATCCATACAAAAAATTAATAAAAGAAGGATTAGCGTCGGTAATGGTAGCACACTTGTCGGTACCGGCATTAGAACCTAAAAAAGACGTACCCACCTCGTTATCGTACAATACCATCACCAATCTTTTAAAAGACGATTTAAATTTTAAAGGATTGATTTTTACCGATGCCTTAAATATGAAAGGGGTTGCCAATTATAAATCGTCTGGTGAAGTTGATCTGGCGGCATTTTTGGCAGGAAACGATGTATTGCTTTTTGCAGAAAATGTTCCGTTGGCAATAGAAAAATTTAACGATTCGTTTGCAAAAGGCGAGTTTACAGAAGATCGTTTGGCGCATTCGGTTAAAAAGATTTTGCTTTACAAATACAAAGCAGGCTTAAACAATTACCAACCAATAAATACTAAAAATCTGTATCAAGATTTAAACAAGCCGGCTTACACCGATTTAAGCTATAAACTGTACGAAAATATTGTCACCGTTGTAAAAAACAACAAAAATATACTGCCTTTTAACAGTACTAAACAACAAAATATTGCCTATGTAAAATTAGGTGACGATGTGAATGACACCTTTATTGAAGCTTTGCAGGCAAACCAGCCGGTTACGGTTTTTAATCATTATCAGATCGAAGATCATTTAGATGATTTAAAGGCATTCGATTTGGTTATTGTAGGATACCATAAAGCAGACGGTGTTTGGAAAAAGCACGACATGTCATTTAATGAAATTACTTTGTTAGACAATATTGCCAACACCAATAAAACCATTTTTGTATCGTTTGTAAAACCTTATGCCTTAAGCGCGGTTAAAGATTTTTCGAAGTTTGAAGCTGTTGTGTTAGGTTATCAGAATAACGTGATTGCTCACAGAAAAGTTACCGATGTTCTTTTTGGAATGCAGCCTGCAACAGGAAAACTTCCGGTTTCTATAGGGAAATTTTTTAAAGAAGGCGAAGGTGTCGATCTAAAAGCGAATAAAAATATTCGTTACGGCAGGGCAAGCGAAGAAGGTTTTAACGAAACCAAGCTAAAAGAAATAGATGCTTTTGTAAACACTGCCGTTAAAAACAAATACACACCAGGAGCACAAGTTTTGGTAGCGCGCAACGGAAAAATCGTCTATAATAAATCGTTTGGAAAAATGACGTACAATGACAATATTGATGTTACTAATCAAACAATTTACGATTTGGCATCGCTTTCTAAAATGTTGGGAACTTTGCCAATGGTTATGAAAATGTACGACGACGGAAAGTTACGTTTCGATCAAAAATTAGGCGATTTACTGCCAGAATTTAAAAAGACCGATAAAGCAAACATAACCGTAAAAGAATTGCTAACGCACAATTCGGGATTAGTAGCTTGGATTCCGTTTTATAAAGAAACATTAGACGCTAACGGAAAACCAAAGGCAGATTTGTATCAACCAACATTTTCAAAGGATTTTAATTTGCAGATAAACGACAATCTGTTTTTAAAATCAGATTATAAAAAGAATATCATTGAAACCATTGCTACATCAAAATTAGGCAAGAAAGAATACAAATACAGCGATTTAAACTTTATTTTACTGGCAGAAATTGTTGAAAGATCATATAAAAAGCCTTTAAACGAACTGGTAAATGAATATTTTTATGAGAAAATCGGAGCTAAAACTTTAACGTATCTTCCACAAACAAAGTTCGATCTTTCACAAATAGCTCCAACCGAAATCGATAATTATTACCGTTACACAACCGTTCAGGGTTACGTACACGATATGGGAGCTGCCATGTTTGGTGGTGTTGCAGGTCATGCAGGCTTATTTGGCAACGCGTTGGATGTTGCTAAAATGATGCAACTTTTTTTAGACGGCGGTAAGTTTAACGGTGAAGAAATTCTATCGCAAAAAACCATAAACGATTTTAATACCTGTTATTATTGCAAAGAAGGAAATAGGAGAGGAGCAGGGTTTGATAAACCACAATTAGGTAAAAGCGGACCAACGTGCGGTTGCGCTTCAAAACAAAGTTTTGGGCATACCGGTTTTACAGGTACAATGGCTTGGGCTGATCCAGAAAACGATTTAATTTACGTTTTTCTATCGAACAGAACTTTCCCAAATGCCGATGACAACAAGCTTTCAAAAGCAAATACAAGAGAAGATATACAGCAGGTAATTTACGATGCTTTAAATAATTAATTTTTCAAATTAAAATATGAAAATAGCCATAGTTTGCTATCCAACCTTCGGAGGAAGTGGAGTAGTAGCAACAGAATTAGGTATTGAATTAACAAAACGCAATCACGAAGTACATTTTATAACTTATAGTCAGCCGGTTCGCTTGGCACTTTTAAATAAAAATATTCATTACCACGAAGTCGTAGTTCCCGAATATCCTTTGTTTCACTATCAGCCTTATGAGTTGGCATTGTCTAGCAAAATTGTTGATACGGTTAAAGAATACGGTATTGATCTTTTGCACGTACATTACGCGATTCCTCACGCTTTTGCTGGTTACATGGCAAAGCAAATGTTGGCAGAACAAGGCATTTCGCTGCCTATGGTTACTACTTTGCACGGTACCGATATTACGTTGGTGGGAAACCATCCGTTTTATAAAACTGCAGTGAGTTTCAGTATCAACCAGTCTGATTATGTAACTTCGGTTTCGGCAGATTTAAAAAAATCGACCTATGAATTGTTTGATACTACGAAAGATATATATGTTATTCCGAATTTTATCGAAGACAAAAACACCAACGATCTTCACATCCAATGTAGAAGAAATCTTTTTGCAGAAGACGGTGAACGTATTGTAACACATATAAGTAACTTTAGAAAAGTAAAGCGCATTTTAGATGTTGTGAAGGTTTTTGACGGAATTCAGAAAGAAATGCCTGCAAAATTAATGATGGTGGGCGATGGTCCGGAACGATTGGGTGCCGAACAATTAGTAAAAGAATTAGGTATTGAAAACAAGGTTATTTTCTTTGGAAACTCATCGGAAATTGACAGTATTCTGAAGTATTCTGATTTGTTTTTGCTTCCGTCTGAAACCGAGAGTTTTGGTTTGGCAGCATTAGAAGCCATGGCAAACAAAGTTCCTGTAATTTCATCGAATGCCGGCGGATTACCCGAAGTAAATGTTCAAGGTGTTTCTGGTTTTATGGACAACATTGGCGATATAGATGGTATGGTGCAGCATGCCATTGAAATTTTAAAAGACGATGCAACACTGCAACAATTTAAAGAACAAGCGTATGACCATTCAAAAAAATTCAGTGTAGATAAAATTGTTCCTTTGTACGAAGCTATTTACAATAAAGCATTAAAAAACACGCTTGTTTAAGCGTGTTTTTTTTGTTATATACTAATTGTTTGATTACTTAACAATTACCTTTTTAGTAGCTTTGCCGTGATTGGTTAAAACTTGTACATTGTAAATACCTTTTGCTAAACCACTGACATTTATTGTTTTTTCAGATGTTTCCTTTACTAATTGACCGCTTGTATTGTAAATAAGTACTTTTTCTAAAGTTAAACTTTCTTTCAGTTCAATATTTAAAACATCGGTTGTAGGATTAGGGTAAATGTTGAAGTTTTCTAATACAAAGGTATCAGATGATAAAATGCCAGAAATATCATAAACTTGTACAGAACCTACGGTACCACCTTTAGATTGGTAATTATTTACTTGATTTTTAATAATATTTATAGCAGGCTTACCATATGAATCATTCCGTCCCGCATTACCAATAGCTAAATTATGTCCATCTTTAGATAAGGCTATAGACCACCCAATCTCATCACCTGCATTTTGACCAATCACACTTCCTTGTTCTACCCAATTTCCTTGGACATTTTGAAATACACTTACTTTACCTGTATCTGTGCCGTTGGAGGTATCAGCTCCTGTAATACCTATTGCTAATATATTTCCATTTTCAGAGATTGATAAACCATGCCCAAAATAATCTTTAACAGTTTCGAAAATATCGTTCCCTATTTGTGTCCAAGTATTATTAATATATTTAAATACTTCTACATGTGAAGGTAAAGATATACTACTATTGATAACACTAATGGCTAATATAGAGCCGTCTCTAGAAAGAACAACTCTATGACCTAGTTCATCGTAATTATTTTTAGGAAGTATTGGATTACCAATTCGTACCCAATTTCCAAACTGCAATTTATAAACAACTACCCATCCTTTTTTATTACTTAATTGATTGTTAACGTCATAGCCTCCTTTGTCACTTATCGCTAGAATACTCCCATCTGCTGATAAAGAAATATTCCAACCAAAGTGACCTGAAGAAGCCAATTGAATATCATTAGCAATGTAATGACCAATAAATTCTCCTGTTTTATTCCAATTTACGCCATCAAATTTATAAATCCATATACCGTTAGACGAGCTAAAATCCATTTCCGCTACAGCAATTGTCTTTCCATCTGCTGATAAAGAAATATTTGTGCCAAAATTATTAGGGAATTCTTCATGGATATCACTACCTAACTGGGTCCATGTTCCATTGATGTTTTTATAGACGAATACTTTACCTTTTCTTCCAATACTGTTGATCATTCTATATAAGAATGGGGCAGAAAAAGCTACTGTAGATCCGTCATCAGAAAGTGCTATTTTATAACCTATTTGATCATCGGCAATGTCTCCTTTAATATCTTGACCAATTTGTGTCCATGTACCAGATGTTTTAGAATACACACGAATATGTCCTGCATCTGTTCCGTTGTTATCATTTCCAGGAGCCGATACTGCCATGACATTACCATCTGCAGATAACGCAACACCCCAACCAAATTTATCATCGGGCATATCGCCTACAATATCTTGTCCGATTTGTGTTTGTGCATTACTAATGGTAACAATTAATAATGCAAAAAGTAATTTTAGTTTCATAAATGAATATTTCGTTAATCGTCAAATATATATAATTAATTTCATTAAAAAGAATGTTAAATAACAAAAAAACTGTTCATTTGAACTGTTTTTTTAATAATCTTTAGAATTTCGTTTTGGCTCTTTTACCGGTGGCCATTCGGTATTTGTTGGTAAAACTCTTTTTTCGTTTGATATTTCATTAGGATCGTTTGCTGCTTCTAAAGTTAGAATTGTAGTTGTAATTACGTTTCGCTCTAATTCTTCAAAAACAATTTTATCGTAGGTATCGCGGTTGGTGTGCCAGGTGTACTGACCATAATCCCAGTTTTGAGTACTTAAATTAAATGCCGGAACACCTGCTGCGACAAACGATGCGTTATCTGTTCCGCCACCCTGCGGCATTCCCGGATAATCGGTTTTAATGTGTTTTCTATTGTTTTCAGGTACATTTTGCAACCAACTTCCTAAATAATTATAAGAATTGGTAAATCCTTGTCCGCCAATATAATTAATTCGACCAGTTCCACTATCTTGATTAAAAAGCACTTTAATTTTTTGCACTTCGCTTGGGCTATCCATCACATAAGCACGCGATCCGTTTAAACCTTGCTCTTCGCTTCCCCAATGCCCAATTACAATGGTTCGGTCGTTATTCGGCGCGTATTTTTGAATTAAACGTGCCACTTCCATCATTAAAATGGTTCCGGTACCGTTATCAGTAGCACCTTGCGCACCGTCCCACGAATCTAAATGTGCCGAAAGCATTACGTATTCGTTTGGTTTGGTTTTTCCGGGAATTGTGGCAATTGTATTGAAGGTTTTAGCTGTTCCCAAATTTTTTGACTGGGTATTGATCTTTAATTTCGGAGCTTTTCCGTTAACCGCCAAACGATGTAACAAACCGTAATCTTCTAAACTAATATCGACCATTGGTGTGCTTTTAGAAAAACTGTAAAAAATACGGTTACTGCCCATTGTTCCTGTATAAAACGATTGTACAAAACCAACAGCACCTTTAATTTCTAGATACTCTACAATTTCACGTGTGGTTTTTTCGGTAGCTTTTATGCTGTTGTTCCAAGCGGTTAAATCATCTGTTTTTTCTTTTTTGAACGATGTAAAATCTTCTTCGGTTGCATGTTCTTTCCATTGATTTTCCGGTCGACCTGATTTTTGATATTGAGAAATTAAAACAATTTTTCCTTTAACCGAATTAGTCCATGTTTCAAATTCTGCTTTCGATTCAAAAATTGGCATTGCAACAACTTCTGCTTCAATTGCTTTTTTTGTATTGGCATTCCAAGCAAGCTGCATTCCGTCGATTGATTTAATTCTCGGATGTGTCATTTCGATCTGCGTTGTGCCTCGTTGCCACGATTTCCATTCGCCATACGCAACATTTTCGGCAACAATATTCCATTTTTTGTAAGTGTTAACTACCCAATTATGAGCTTGTTGCATTTCGGGAGATCCTACCAAACGCGGGCCAATTTCATCTAACAGTTCAAATGCCAAATGTTCTAACTGATTGTTGTTTTCAACTTCTGTAATTATTTCGTTGTAAATTGATTGTTTGTTTTGCTGAAAATTGTTTTGGGCAGATACTATTAAGCTACAAACAGAAAACGAAAGTATAAAGGCTGATTTTAGATAATTTTTGTTCATTTTTATAGGGATTTATTAGGTAGTTAGGAAAATAAAAAGAGGCAAAAGCCTCTTTCTATTATTTTGAAATATGTAATTCGAAAATTAAATTGGTATTTGGTGGAATTACCCCGCCTGCGCCTTGTTCGCCATAACCTAAATGAGAAGGAATAAAGATATACGCTTTATCACCGATATTCAATTGCTCGATACCTTCGATAAAACCTGGAATCAATCCAGTTTTTTGACCATATTCAAACGGAATTGGAAGGTATTGGTTTGCTGCTTTACGGCGTGCATCTAACATATTGTATTTTGTTGCAACGTTTTCTAAACTGGTATCAAACAAACGACCGTCTTCAAAATATCCTGCATACGCCACATTAATTTTGTCGCCTTGTTTTGGTTTTTCGCCTGTTCCTTTTTCAAAAACAAAGTAAGATAAACCGCTTGCAGTTGTAGTTGCTTTAGCTTTCGCATCAGTAAACGTAGTTTTCATTTCGTTTAAAGTACCTTCAATTGCTTTGGCTGCTTCTTGCTCTTTCTTTTGGTTTTCGTCTTGTTTTTCTTTGAAAACTTTTGCAGCATCAAAAGCTTTAGCTTTATCTCCCGAACGGATAATTTTTATAGTTTCAATTTTATCGCCTTGTGCAATCGTGTTCACTACTTCTTGTCCTTCAATAACATGACCAAAAACGCTGTGCATTCCGTCTAAATGAGGTGTAGCAACGTGTGTAATGAAAAATTGCGAACCGTTAGTTGTTGGTCCTGCATTTGCCATTGATAAAACACCTGGTTTGTCGTGTCTTAAATCTGGGTGAAATTCATCGGCAAATTTATAACCTGGCCCGCCTTCGCCTGTGCCTGTTGGATCACCACCTTGAATCATAAAATCGGCAATTACTCTGTGAAATGTTAATCCGTCGTAAAAAGGTTTGTCTTTATACTGTGCTTCAACAAACTGGTTTTTACCTTCTGCTAAACTTACGAAGTTAGCTACGGTTAACGGAGCTTTTTCATATTCTAACTGCGCCGTTATGGTTCCTTTTGTAGTAGTTATTTCGGCGTATAAGCCTTCTGGTAAATTGCTTTCTTCTTCTTTTTTACATGCTGTAAATAAGGTTGCCGTTAATACAGCTAATGCTAAAATTTTCTTCATTTTATAGTAATTAAGGTTTAATGTCTACGTAAAAAACTAGGTTTGAATTTGCAGGAATTGGACCCATAGCGCGTTCTCCGTAACCTAAATCCGATGGTATAAAAATATATGCTTTATCGCCTTTGTTCAATTGTAATAAGCCTTCGGTCATTCCTGCGATAAATCCGCCTTTGTTGCCAAAAGTGTAATCTAACGGTTGGTAAGCGTTTGCATTTTTTCTTTGCGGATTTAAAATGCCGTGTTTTTCTGCCAAAGCTTCAATGCCGGTATCAAATAAAGTTCCATCTGCTAAATATCCAGCATAATCAAAACGAATATTTTCACCTTCGGTTGGTTTCATGCCTGCACCTTTTTCTACAACATACATTTTAATTCCCGATGGATACGCCGTAGCTTTTGCCTGATACTCATCGAACATTTTTTTTGATTCGATTTTTAAAGATTCTGCCTGTTTCTTTTTAAGCTCTTCGTCCTTTTTTATTTTTTCTTCCGCAGTTGTAAACGTTTTTGCAGCATTGAATTTTTTAGAATCTTTACCCACACGGATAATTTCTACTTTTTCAATAACATCATTTTGTTCAATTGCGTTCACAATTTCTTGTCCGTTAACTACTTTTCCAAAAACAGTGTGGCGACCATCTAAATGAGGCGTAGCAACGTGTGTAATAAAAAATTGCGATCCGTTTGTAGCAGGTCCGCGGTTAGCCATAGATAAAACTCCAGGACTGTCATGTTTCAACGTTGGAACAATTTCATCGGCAAATAAGTAACCCGGTTCACCAGAACCATCGCCTTTAGGATCGCCCCCTTGAATCATAAAATTAGGAATAACGCGGTGGAATTTTAATCCGTTATAAAAAGGTTTTCCTTTGTATTCTGCTTTAACGGTTGGATGTGTTCCTTCTGCCAAGGCAACAAAATTTGCTACGGTTAACGGCGTTTCGTTATAATATAATTGAGTGGTAATAGTACCTTTTTTTGTAACAAAGTTTGCATACATACCATCGGCTAACTTGGTTTGTGCAAATGCCTGCGTGCTAATTAATGCAAAAGCAAATAATAATTTTTTCATTTTTATTCTGGTTTAATATCGTTAAGAGTTACTTTACAAATGAGCGGAACGTTGGTCCCAATTTTTTCTTTATCGCCCAAATAGCCGTAAGCCATGTGCGATGGAAATATAAACGAAACAGTTTCGCCTTTGTGCATTAATTTAACGGCGTGGCGCAAGCCTACCATAATTTCCTGCTTGTCTACAGCGTAAACTTTTGGCGTAGTTTCTGCTTTGGTGTAAATTAAATTGTTGTTAATGTCGTAAATTTCAAAATCCAGTTTAACAATGTCTCCTTTTTTAGGCAGTAAACTGTCTGTAGTAACGGCAACGTCGTATTTATACCAAAAGCCAACGGCAGATTGATAGTAATGGTGTGCCGAGTCTTTTTTAATAACGCTTTGAATGAGTTTTTCTTCGTCTTGAACAATATTTTTGTTTCGTTGCACCGATTCTTTTATAAAAGTGCCAGAACTGTAACTTACCGGTTTGCGAGGCTCGGGCTGTTTACAGGCAAACAATATGGCGGTTAGTGCAAAACATGCAAAGATCTTTTTCATATTATTGTTTGTTGATATTGTTTAAAATGGTTTCAAAGTTTAGAACGGTTTGTTCCAAAGTATCAAACGATTTTCCGCCGGCAGCATTTATATGTCCGCCACCATTGAAATAACTGCGGGCAAATTCGTTTACGTCAAAATCGCCTTCAGATCTAAAAGAAATTTTAATCATTCCTTCTTCTTTATTTTCGATAAATATCGCCGCCAGATTAATTCCTTTTAAAGACAATCCGTAATTTACAATGCCTTCGGTATCGCCTTTTTGATAGTCAAATTCGTTTAAATCGTTTTGAGAAAGAAACGTATAAGCTGTACTTTTCTCGGGCATTATCTTTAAATGTTGTAACGCTCTGCCTAATAATTGTAACTGATTGAACGATGCCGTGCTGAAAAGTGCATTGTGTACTTTTGGATTATCAACACCTAAATCAATTAAATCTGCAACTACACGGTGGGTGTCGCCGGTTGTTTTAACGAATTTAAAAGAACCAGAATCGGTTACAATTCCCGTATAAATACAGGTTGCTGCATTTTTGTTGATGTATTGTGCAAGGTTTAGTTCTTCAAGAAAACGATACAATAATTCGCAGGTTGATCCGAAAGAAGTATCTGAAACCGTTATTTTTGCGTAATTATCAGGCATTTGGTGGTGATCGATCATTACAAACGGTTTGCGCAGTTTCTCTAAATACGATCCCATTTGATCGCCCGCACGATGCAACGCATTAAAATCTAACGTAAAAACCAAATCGCTACCTTGCAAGAAAGTTTTGCAGGCATCGAAGTTTTTTTCGAAAACCAATACTTCTTCTGAAGCTGGAAGCCACGAAATAAATTCAGGAAATTCGTTAGGTGAAATTACTTTTACCGTATGGTTTAATTGTATTAAAACGTGATAAAGACCTAAACAAGAGCCTAATGCATCGCCATCGGGGTTGCGGTGCGGAACAATTGTTATTTGTTTGGGTGTTTTTAAAAAATCGGTTAAAAATGCTTTGTCGTTTGTGTTCATCATATTGCGAAAATACACAAATTAGCATTTACTTTAAAAGCTTTATAAAATTATTGTGCTAAACTTTTTAATTCGTTCAACTTTAAAATTTTAATTCGTTTTGCTTTTAAATCTATAATTCCTAATTTTTTTAATTCGGCAAGTAGTCTTATACAGCTTTCGGTTGCCGTACCAACCATACTGGCAATTTCATCGCGACTTAATTGCAGGTTTAAATAACCTTCGGTATCAGTTCCGGCAGAATCTAAAACATCGAGCAAAGCAAGCGCCAAGCGTTCTTTTACAGTTTTGTGTGTATGATTTATGGCGAAATCGGTGGCGTAGTTAAGGTTTTGGCACACATCTTTTGTTACTTCAAAAGAAAAATTTTTATTGTTGCCAATGAAACCTAATATTTCGGATTTGGGAATAAAACAAACCTGCATATCTTCAACAGCAACAGCACTTAAAGTAGATTTGCTTTCGGTTAAAATCGATGTTTGTCCTAACAACTCTCCTTTAGTTATCAGTTTTAAAATCGTGTCTTTTCCGTTAGAATTCATTTTAACCAATTTGCAAGTACCTTGTTTAATGCAGTAAACACCATTCATTACATCGCCTTCGTTAAAAATAACGTCGCCTTTTTTTATAAGAAAACTGTCTTTACATTGCGCTAACTGAACCAATTCGTTTTTAGACAACGCCTTTAACGAACTTAATTCTCTAACAATGCACTGCTCGCACTTACTCATTAAATTAGTTTTTACAAATATACGATTATTATGATAATTATCATTTTTTTTGAAATTAGTGGTTCGGAATTTTGTACAAGGTATAAAGCAAAAAAAAATGTTGAATTGTTATCATTGTGGAAATGATGTTGTTGAAAATGAAGTGATTGTTTTTAACGATAAAAATTTCTGTTGTAACGGCTGTCAAACGGTTTATGATTTATTTTCGGAAAACGGTTTGACTAATTATTACGACTTTGAAAAAAATCCGGGAGCTGCGCCAAAAAATGTTGCTTCTAAATATAATTATTTGGATAACGCGGATATTGCTAACAAGCTGCTCGATTTTAAAGAAGGAGCCACGCAGATTGTCCGTTTGTATATTCCGCATATTCATTGCAGCTCCTGTATCTGGATTCTGGAAAATCTGAATACATTAAACTCTGCCATAACTCATTCGCAAGTAGTTTTTTCGCAAAAAAAGGTAAGTATTACGTACAACAGTGAAAATATTTCATTGAAAAATCTGGTGTTGCTTTTGGTATCAATTGGTTACGAACCTTATATTAGTTTAGAGCAATACGATGCTAAACCAAAGCTGATAGACCGCAGTTTGTTGTATAAAATAGGTGTAGCATTTTTTGGTTTTGGAAACATTATGTTGCTTTCTTTCCCCGAATATTTTAATGTAGAAGATGTTTGGATGCACCAATACCGCGAATTTTTCAGATATGTAAACATACTTCTGGCATTACCCGTTTTTCTTTATTCGGCAACACCTTATTATAAATCGGCTTATCACAGTATAAAAACCAAGGCGTATAATATTGATATTCCTATGGCATTAGGTATTATTGTTATGTTCGTGCGCAGTTTAGTTGATATCTTTTTTCAAGATGGTGCAGGGTTTTTAGACAGTATGTGCGGATTGGTATTCTTTATGCTTTCTGGAAAACTTATTCAACAGACAACTTATAATTTTTTATCGTTTGAACGAGATTATAAATCCTATTTCCCAATTGCGGTAACTAAAATAGATCAGCAACAAGAAGTTCCAATTCAGGTTTATGAGATCGAAAAAGGAAATAAACTGTTGATTCGCAATGAAGAGCTCATTCCTGTAGATGCCATTTTACTGTCTGATACTGCTTTTATCGATTACAGTTTTGTTACCGGTGAGGCAGTTCCTGTTGAGAAAAAATCGGGCGATAAAATTTATGCCGGCGGAAAACAAGTTGGTAACGCCGTGACTGTTGAAGCCATAAATACGGTTTCGCAAAGTTACCTGACACAGTTGTGGAGCAACGAAGTTTTTCAGAAAAAAGTTTCTCAAAAAATACAAACCATTACCGATAAAGCCAGTCATATTTTTACTCCAGCTTTGTTAACCATTGCAATTATCGGGTTTATTGTGTGGAGTTTTACTAGTTTTAATGATGCTTTTAATGTGTTAACTGCCGTTTTAATTGTTGCGTGTCCGTGTGCTTTGGCACTAACCGCACCTTATACTTGGGGAAATGTGATAAGATTAATGGGGAAACGAAAGTTTTACTTGAAGAATACAGCGGTAATTGAACAACTTTCTAAAGTTGATACCATTGTTTTTGATAAAACGGGTACGCTGACATCAAACACCAATCAGCAAATAAAATATGTTGGCGAACCGCTTTCAAACAATGATTTAATGGCGATTAAAAATATTGTGCGTGCATCAAACCATCCTTTAAGCCGACGGTTGTATTTGATGCTGCCAGAAACATCAATTGAAAAACCATTGAATTATCAGGAAATTGCAGGTAAAGGTATCAAAGGATCTATTAAAGATCAAACCTTAAAAATTGGTTCGGCAAGTTGGGTAGGGGCGACTGATGTATCAGAAATCAACCAAACTAAAGTGTATATCAGCATTAACAATAAAGTTAAAGGCTTTTATGTGTTCAAAAATCAATACCGTGAAGGCATTAATGAATTGTTTGATACATTAAAAAGCAGAAATTACAAATTGTTTGTACTTTCGGGCGATAATAACGGCGAACAACGTATGTTGGAACGATTGCTTCCTGAAAATACCCAGTTGGTTTTTAATCAAAAACCAGATGATAAACTGAATTTTATTAAAAATTTACAGCTTACAAACCATAACGTATTAATGATAGGCGACGGTTTAAACGATGCTGGTGCGTTGGCGCAAAGTAATATTGGTATATCTATATCAGAGAACATAAATGTTTTTACACCAGCAAGCGATGCTATTATAGATGCCTCTGTTTTTACTAAATTACCTTACTTTTTAAAGTTTGCCAAAAATGCCATGAAAACTATTAAAATGAGTTACTGCCTGGCAATTACCTATAATATTGTAGGTTTAAGTTTTGCGCTTTCTAACAATTTGTCGCCTTTAGTAGCTGCAATTATAATGCCTGTAAGTACTGCTACCATTATTAGTTTTGTAACAGTTACAAGCAATTATTTTTCACGAAAAACCAAATAGTTTTGCCCATGAATTAAATTTTTTTGTAAAATTATTAAACAATAGTAATGTTTACTTTGTAACCTTCAAAGCTTCTAACATTAAAAACAATTCCGTTGTCAAACAGCAAATATTGTCCTTTAATACCAACAAGTTTGCCCGAAAAATAAGGAGTTTTATCTAAATTTAAACTTTTAAGGGTAGTAGGATAATTTTCTACCGGATAATTAAGTTGTAAAATTTCACGCTGGGTTTCTTTGTAATACGGAATAACTTCAGCAGGTAGTAACGGTTCGATATTTTTCACGGCATCATCTAAATCAACCGCTAAAATTTGATTTAAAAGCATTTTTCGCCAATTGGTTTTATCGGTATAATGATTTTTTAAAGCAACTTCGGTAACGCCTGCTAAATAACGGTTTGGAACTTCGGTAATGGCAATTGCAAACGAGGCGCCTTGGTCTATCCAACGGGTAGGAACCTGTGTTTTTCTGGTAACACCCACTTTTATATCGCTAGCAACAGCAAGGTACACAATATGGGGCTGTAATTGTACTTTTTCTTCATACGCCAAATCTCTATCGGCTATTCCTAAATGTGCGGTACTTAATTCAGGACGCATAATCCAGTCGCCTGCAGCGGCACTTTTCATAAAACAATCATAACAAAAACCCTGACGAAAGATTTTTTTTTCTTTTTTGCAATTTAAACATTGGTAACCAATATGTTGAATTTCAATCTGTTTGTTAATAACTTGGTTCATATGAATAAACGCCTGATCAAAAACCAGATAATATTGTATAGGATTTAAAAATTCGCTGTGCATTTTATTTAAAACTCCTTCGTATTGCATTAGATTTTTTTTATTTTTGAATGAATTGTAAAAGTACAAAGTAATACGCATATTTTGCATTTTAGCACAATGAAAAGCACATGGCATTATCAATAATTAACTCTATTGTTTCTTGGATTTTAAAAAAGCGCATTCATCAAATTGAATTGTTTATAAAATATCCGCACGAAGTACAAAACGAATTACTGTTGAATTTGGTTCAGCGGGCAAAGTATACCGAAATAGGCAAAAAATACGATTTTTCATCTGTTTTAACCTATGAGCAGTTTGCACAGCGCGTTCCGGTTGCCGCTTATGAAGATGTAGAACCTTTAATTGAACGAAGCCGTAAAGGCGAAACCAATATTTACTGGCCCGAACCAATTAAATATTTTGCAAAATCGAGCGGAACCACCAATGCCAAAAGCAAATTTATTCCTGTAAGTACCGATGCTTTAGAGAATTGTCATTACAAAGCAGGCAAAGATATGTTGTGTTTGTATTTAAATAATAACGAAGATTCACAGCTTTTTACGGGTAAAAGTTTACGTTTGGGCGGAAGCAAACAATTATATGAAGACAACAATACCGTTTTTGGCGATTTATCGGCAATTTTAATTGATAATTTGCCTTTATGGGCAGAATTGGGATCAACACCTAGTAACAAAATTTCTTTAATGAGCGAATGGACAGAAAAAATGAAAGCCATTGTTAAAGAAACCAAAAACGAAAATGTTACCAGTTTGTTAGGCGTACCTTCGTGGTTGTTGGTTTTACTGAATAATGTTTTACAAGATACAGACAAAAGCAATTTGCTGGAATTATGGCCAAATGCAGAAGTATATTTTCATGGAGGAATTAGTTTTGAACCTTATCGCGATCAATACAAAAAATTGTTTCCTAAAGAATCGTTTCGTTTTTATGAAAATTACAACGCATCCGAAGGATTTTTTGCCATTCAAGATCGCAATAACGCAGACGATATGCTGCTTATGTTAGATTACGGTATATTTTATGAATTTATTCCAATGGATACTTTTGGTACATCTAACCAAAAAACAGTATCTTTAGCGGGTGTAGAACTAAATAAAAGTTATGCCGTAGTAATAACCACAAATTCTGGTTTATGGCGTTATTTAATTGGCGATACGGTACGGTTCACGTCATTAAGTCCGTACAGAATAAAAATTACGGGCAGAACAAAGCATTACATTAATGTTTTTGGCGAAGAATTAATGATTGAAAATACCGATACCGCCCTAGCAAAAACAGCGAAAGAGTTTAATGTGGATATTGTTGAATACACAGTAGCGCCTGTTTTTATGAAGGATAAGGAAAAAGGTGCACACGAATGGATGATTGAATTTAAACAGAATCCGAGTGATTTAAAAGCTTTCACAAAAAGATTAGATGAAAATATTCAGTCAATAAATTCTGATTACGAAGCCAAACGTTACAACAGCATGACTTTAAACGAATTGGTTTTAAATATCGCACAGCCAGATCTTTTTCATTTATGGTTAAGTAAAAAAGACAAATTAGGTGGGCAAAATAAAATTCCGCGTTTGTCTAACGACCGTTCTTATTTAGAACAATTAATAAAGTTGAATAATTAAATATCAAATAAATATTATGAGTGAACAACCAGTAAATATTAATTTCAGATTAATTAATATTACAACAGAAGAATTTAAAGTAAATGAAGTTGATACAGAAAACGGAACTTTAGATTTAAATTTTGATTTTCAGTTTGGAGTAAACAACGATAAAAAGTTTGTAAAAACAATAGCTAAATTTAAATTTTTATTAGATAAAGTAGAAGTTATTGATGTAGCTGTTTCTTGCGAATTTGAATTTGAGTCTGCAGGATGGGAATTTTTTGTTAAAGGTGAACAATTAATTTTACCAAAAGGTTTGTTACAAGAATTAGCAATGTTTACAATGAATACCGCACGTGGTGTATTGCATTCTAAAACAGAAGGACACAAATTTAACCGCTTGTTTATACCAATGATTGGTGGCGAATTTATTAAACAAGATTTGGCAATACCGTTAAATCCAACTACGGTTAACTAATAAAAAAGAGGAAGCAATTTTTTGCTTCCTCTTTTTTATTAAGCAACTTTTTAGAAACTTAATACTAAACTGTATTTTAAACAACTTATTGTATTATTATATTTTAGTTAAATGGTTACGGTGATATATGTCATTATATTTATAACTTTAGTTTTATTTGATTTTGTCGAAAGACACAAACTTACAGACTACATATGAACAGATAGCGATAAACTTATTTTTTAATAAATTTTTTAACTGCCAAGCCAGCATTTGTTTTTATTTGCAGTATGTACGTTCCACTTGCTAAATTTTCTACGCTTAACTGTATTTGGCTTTCGTTATTAAAATTTTGTTGGCTTAATTCTTTACCAGTACTATCGTAAACCGTAACTTGCTCTACCAACATATTTTCACTGTTACTAATGTGTACCACATTTGTTGCAGGGTTGGGATACATACTAAATTTAGCCGACACCATTTCGTTGGCACTTAAAATATACGCTGGTACACTTGGTAGTGCTGTAAGTTTAATATTATCGTATTTAACAATTGCACCTGGTTTTAAGTTATCTGCAACAACCCATATATTATCAAAACCTAAAGGTAATGAAGAACTTGCAACATCTGCCACAAAGAGGTTTAAAGTAGGTATGTAAGAATAAAACTTTTTGTTATCGTAGTCTACAAACAATTCTACTTTTAACCACATATTGTACGGAAAAGTAGTGGCAGTATAGTTTTTTAATATTTTAAAAGGGATGGTTGCTACCGATTGTATGGTTTCTATTGAATAATTAGATGAAGATACTAAATGCATACGTATAATTGGACTGGTACTAAAAAAAGTACCGCTATAAGCATTAAACCAACCTGCCCCATACACTTCATATTCGTACTTTAATACGTTGTTACCTACGGTGCGGTTGTTCCATAACGCACTTATTACACCTGCATTCTGCAAAATGACAACATTTTCGTTTTGGCCAGGAAAATTGCCGTTCGTTGTAAAACTAACCACATTGCCTTTGCCGGTTTCAGGTGTAACCATTGCCGTTGCACTGACATTGGCACTGGTATTTGGATATCTTCGTGTTACCCAACCGCCTTGCCCTGCAGTGGCACCAGTATAATCGGTATTTAAATGCCCAGTGGGGTAATTGTTAAAATCTTCGTTCAATAATACTTGGCTATTGCCAATAAATGTTGGTAAACAAGTTGTTATTAAAAATATAGTTTTTTTCATTATTTTATTTTTTAGTTGACTAATGTACTTTAAAAGTATTAAATAAAAAAAAAAAATATAAAAATTTAACAATTACATTTACATTAATTAACTTTTAAAATTTATAACATATGAAAAAATGTACCATTGCCCTAATGGGCTTGTTTGTACTTACAGCGTGTAGTGATGAGGTGTATCAAGATGATGTAAATATGCATCAAAACGAAACTGTAGAAAGTAATACGCAAGGTGGAATACGCCCAATGACAAGTTCATCGGGTTACAATTCTCCATTTAATCCTTATTCTTCAGCAAACAACGGAGTAACAACCACTTTTAGAAACACTACGCCTTTGCTTCTTGAATTAACACCTTATGGGCAAGATATGTATGTACAAACATTTTTATATTCGTTAGGAGGGACTATGCCACCAGATTCTGGAACACCATTTAACGCATTTGAAGGAAAAAGTTTTTTTATAATGCCGGGAACTGTAGAAACAAATTCAGATTCAGGGGCACCCATGGCAGTTAATGCACCGCCTTATACTAGTTCAACAGGTACTATGATATACGATTTTGGGAGCTGGACACCCAATTGGCGTATGTACCACTATGGAAAAATTTATTACTTTAAATATAAGATTTACAACAATATGGGCGTGCCGTTTGATGAGGGGTATATTAGACACCAATTTTATGGTGAATTAGATAACTCTGTAACAATTAATGACCCTGATTGGGAAGAAGCAGGAATTGTTTTTAGTCTAAAACCTTGGCATGATGCAGTAGTAATGTATCATACAACCCAAGATGAAATGTGTATTACGAACGATCCAAATTCAACAACCCCACCATTGTTAAGTAATATTTCTATTACAGATCCCACTACAGGAGCAAACCATACATTGGAATTTACGTCGAACGCTTCTGGAATATATGTGAATTTTAATTAAAATATGTTAATCTACCTTTAAGTATCATAAGTAACATATTACAATGAAATGTAGAATTTTTATTAAACTTAAAGGACAAAAAGAAAAAGCCTTGCAATGCAAGGCTTAATTAGTTTTCTATCTTAACTAGAAATTACTTAGCTGGCTCTTCAACTGGAGTTTCAGTAGTAGTTTCAGTTGTAGTAGTAGTAGTTTCAGTAACTGGAGCAACTTCTTCAGTAACTGGAGCAACTTCTTCAGTTACAGGAGCTTCTGTAGTTGTAGTTTCAACTGTAGTTTCTTCAGTTGTAGTTTCTTTAGCTGTATCTTTACAAGAAACGAATGCAACAGAAGCTACTAATACTAATGATAATGCTAATTTTTTCATTTTTTTAATTATAAAAGTTAATTATTAATTCTCTACAAAGATATGAATTTTTTAATACCACAATATTTTTTTGTATTTTTTTTTACAAAATATTTTTGTGTCGTAAAAATCTGTTTATTAGCGTTTTACTGTCTTTGTTTCTTTAGGTTTTACAATTTTCATTTCCTCAATTAGGTGTTTTGCACCCGCATATTTATCAATAATGAATAAAATGTAGCGTGCGTCTACCATAATGTTTCTGCAAATAGCCGGATCGTAATGAATATCGCTCATGGTTCCTTCCCATACACGGTCAAAATTCAAGCCTATTAAATTACCGCTTGCATCTAAAGCTGGCGAACCTGAATTACCACCAGTTGTATGGTTGGTAGCAATAAAGTTTACAGGCAGTTTACCGTTTTTATCTGCATATTGTCCAAAATCTTTTGCGCTGTATAAGTCGATTAATTTTTTAGGAACATCAAACTCATAATCACCCGGAACATATTTTTCCATTACACCATCTAAATAAGTAACGTGGCTGTACGTAACCGCATCGCTTGGTTGGTAACCATTTACTTTACCATAGGTAACACGAAGGGTTGAATTGGCATCTGGGAAAATACGTGCATCTGGAAATAATTCTAACTGTCCTTTCATATAGGTACGCTGCAATGCTTCCAATTCTAACGCCATTTTGTCGTATGCTGGTGCAATATTGTCAAAATAATTTGATCCTAAACTTTTCGCTAATGCGTAACCAGGGTCTTTCTGCATATTTTTAATAACATCTGCAGCTTTTCCATTCATTAGCTTTTTTAATTTATCGTAAGAAGTTAATGCAGATTTGCTGTAAATATCATTTCCTAAAGCTACATAATCTTTATCTTTAATTGATGCAGGTGTTAAATTAGCAGGTGCTTTTGTTCCGTACAATTTCACAATTTCATTGAAAATGCCGTGATCTACGTCTTTGTTATAATCCTTATATAAAGATTCTAATCCTTTAATTAAATTTTCTTTACGATCGTTAAAACCTTGTTCGCCTACTTTTGTAAATGCATTTTCTAACTGATACAAACGGAAACCAACCGAAAGTAATTCGTTGTTACGCAAAACAACTTCCATAAAATAGTCACGTGCCAAGGCATAAGGCGTAATGTCTTTATAGATTTTTTCGAACTGTGGCAGTAAAGTACCATACTCGTTCATTTTGTTTTGTTTTTTAGCTCGATTTAAAAACTCTTGCTCAAATGATTTTTTTATGGCAACAGCGTTCGATTTTTTTAAACCTTGACTTTCACCAATCCATTTTTTCCAATAGTTGGCAATTCCTGCATATTTTGAAGCATACTGAATTTTTATTGCCTGATCCTGACGCATAAATCCGTCGGCAACTTTTAATGCTTTGTCTCGAATTTCAATTTTTGCCGGGTTTAAATCATTTACAATTTGTTCTACTGCAAAAGATGGTAAATATTCCTGTGTTCTACCTGGATAACCATAAACTAATGTAAAATCGTCTTGTGCTACGCCGTTAATAGAAACCGGGAAATAATGTTTAGGCGTGTAAGGTACATTGTCTTTTGAATATTTAGCCGGACGGTTGTTTTTATCGGCATAAATTCTAAACAACGAAAAATCGCCTGTATGGCGTGGCCAAACCCAGTTATCGGTATCAGATCCAAATTTTCCGATTGATGAAGGCGGTGCACCAACCAAACGAACATCTTCAAACGATTCGGTTACAAACAACATATATTGGTTTCCTTCAAAAAAAGTACGAATCATTACGTTTTGCCATGCTTCGCGTTTATATGATTTTTGTAAATCGTTAATGTTTTTTTGTACCAAAGCTTTTTTATCGGCTTCGGTAGTTAAGGTTTCGGTTCCTTTTAAAATATCTGTGGTAACATCGTGAATGCTTACAATAAAAGTTACTTCTAAATCTGGGTTTGGCAGTTCTTCTGCATACGATTTCGCCCAAAAGCCGTCTTGTAAATAATCGTTTTCTACAGATGAATGTGCTTGAATTTCACCATAACCACAGTGATGGTTGGTAAGTAGCAAACCTTTTGATGAGATGACTTCTGCTGTACAACCACCGTTAAATTGCGGTACAGCGTCTTTTAAACTTGAGTTGTTTACATCGTAAATATCGGTAACCGACATTTTCATTCCCAAACTTTTCATTTCCTTTTCGTTCATACCTTTTAATAAAGAAGGAACCCACATACCGCCTTGTTGAGCGAAAATGGGAAACGATACGAAAAGTACTAATGCGCGTAGTAATTTTTTCATTTATAAAATCGATAAAATTTAAAGTGCACAAGATACAAATTATAAACCGATTATTCTTAAGTTTGAAGACACTAAACAAGCATTTATGAAGTTTTTAAGATTCAACAGAAACTATTTTGCCTTAACAATTATTCTGTTTGTTATTGAAGTTTACATTGCAATTTTTGTGAACGATGCGTTTGTGCGTCCGTTTTTAGGCGATGTTATTGTCGTTTGGTTTGTGTATTATTTTATAAGATCTTTTATAGCAATAAAACCAATTTACATTGCTGTTTTTACCTTGCTTTTTTCTTTTGCAGTTGAAATTGGACAGTATTTTAAATTGATTGAAATTTTAGGCTTGCAAGAATATAAATGGGCGCGAATTGTTATTGGTACATCCTTTTCGTGGTGGGATCTACTTTGTTATGTAGTAGGTTTTGGTTTTTTATTTTTGATGGATAAAGATTTAAGGAAAAATCATTAAATCGCGTTTGTGTTTTCTAAAGTTTTCTTTTTGGTATAATTGAATAGCGCGTTGATTGTGTGGTTCTACTTCTAAAACTATTTTTTTGTAGTTGTTTTCTTGCGCAAATTGTTTGATGAATTCCATTGCTTTTTTACCAATTCCTTTTCCTTGAAAGTTATTGTCGATATACAGCTCGTCAAGTAATAATACATAACCGCCCATTTCAAAACTAAAAAACTGAATTAAAATAGTGTAACCACAAATTTCGTCGTTGTATTTAATAACAAAACATTTCCCTGATTCGGGTTTATTTAGAAATTCAAAAAACAGATTGGTGGTGGTTTCTTTATTGATAGGATATCCGTCAATGGCATAGAAATCAACCATTAGATTTACAATTGCAGGAATATTTTCTTTGGTAAGTAATTCAAATGTTATCATAAATCAAAATATTTCTTTCAATAAAATCCATCACCACTTTTGTAGCATTTTTATTTTGAAGGATAAAATCTCGGTTTTTACTTCCTAATTCATTTCTATAATCAGCATCGGCAATTAATCGGTTAAAAGTGGTAGATAATTCTTCTGTATTATTCACAACCAAACAACTTCCTAACGCAACTAAATCTTTTGCCTCTTGAAACTTTTCGTATTTTGGACCAATCACAACAGGCGTTCCATAAGTGGCAGGCTCTAAAATATTGTGCAATCCGGTTTTAAAAGCACCGCCTACATACGCAATATCGGCATAGGCATAAATTTGTGTCAAAATACCAATCGTGTCAATAATGAAAACATCGGCAGTAGCTAAATCTTTCTCATTATAAGAAGAAAAACGAATCACTTGTTTATTTATTTTCGAAATTAAACGACTGATTTCCTCTTCTTTAATGTTGTGTTGAGCAATGATAAATTTTATATTCTCACTTGAATTTATATACGGTAAATACACATCTTCATCATCAATCCACGAACTGCCAATAACAATAGTCGTTGTGTTGTTTTTAAATTTTTCTATAAAATCTAAAGGTTGTACGCATTCTACAATTTGCGTTACTCGATCAAAACGCGTATCGCCATGAATGATAACATTTTTAAAACCAATGGTTTCTAAAAGTTTTTTTGACGCATCATTCTGAACAAAAAAATGATTAAAAGCGGTGAGTGCTTTTCTGTAAAATCCGCCATATCCTTTAAAGAATAATTGATTTTTTCTGAAAATTCCCGATACTAAATACGTAGAAATGTTTTGGTTTTTTAATTCATTCAGATAATTTGGCCAGAATTCATACTTTATAAAAAACACCATTTTTGGCTCAACCAAATCTAAAAATCGTTTAACGTTCGGTTTTGTATCTAAAGGAAGATAAAGGGTAATGTCGGCAATGGTGTTGTTTTTTCTGATCTCGAAACCCGACGGCGAAAAGAAGGTCAATACAATTTTATATTCGGGATGATTTTTTTTAAAAGCCTCCATAATAGGCAACCCTTGTTCATATTCACCTAACGATGCCACATGAACCCAAATATATTTTTTAGTAGCATCTATGTTTTTATTCAATAATGCAAACGATTCTTTTCGTCCATCGACAAACAATTTCATTTTCGGACTAAAAAAACGACTTATGGGAATAAAAAACGCAACTAATTGAATGCCTATTTGGTATAAAAACTTCATAACCTTGTATAACTTGTACAAAAATACAAATTTGATAAAGAATTAGTAAACGAATTTAACTTATTACAGTCGTTCGTTTCTGTCAAAAGAGTATATTTGATAAAAATAAAACAATGATAAAAGATATTTTCAATCAGCAGGTTTCAGATGAAGTTATAGGTAGAATTAACAGATTAACACCTGAAACACAACGCCTTTGGGGAACAATGAATGTCGCGCAAATGTTGGCTCATTGCAACGTGCCGTATGCGTACACCTTTACGCCTGAGAAGTTTAAAAAACCAAATTTTTTAATGAAATTTATACTATCAAATTTTGTAAAAAAAATAGTTGTTAGCGAAACTCCTTATAAACAAAACGAACGCACATCGCCCAATTTCGTTATCAGCGATCAACGTGATTTTGAAAAAGAGAAAGCTATTTTAATTGATAACATTACTAAATGTCAAGAATTAGGCAGAAATTATTTTGAAGGAAAAGACAACTTTTCGTTTGGTAAAATGACTGCTAATGAGTGGAATGCTTTGTATTACAAACATTTAGATCATCATTTAAGGCAATTTGGTATTTAATAGCATTATAATATGAAACGATTAAAATTTACATCCACCATTAATGCATCGGCACAAAAAGTGTACGATACTATGTTAGGATTAACGAATAAAGAAACCTACAATCAATGGGTTGCCGTATTTAATCCTACATCAACCTTTGAAGGAAATTGGGAAAAAGGGAGTAAAATTTACTTTGTGGGTTATGATGAAAACGGAAATAAAGCAGGAATGGTTTCTGAAATAGTAGAACATATTCCGGCAGAATTTGTTTCGGTTCGTCATTACGGGTTTCTTCAAGATGGAAAAGAAATTACAACAGGAGAATTGGTTGAGAAATGGAGTGGCGGATTTGAAAATTACACCTTTTCTGAAACAAACGGAATTACAACCGTTACCGTAGATTTAGATACTATTGATGAATACTTGGGCTATTTTAATGAAAGTTATCCAAAAGCGTTAGTTGCATTGAAAAATTCAGTAGAAAATCTTTAAGGTATTTCAATAAAATATCAATCATCAAAAATGAATTTCGTTACCTTTGTGCAACAAAATTTTCAACAATGAAAAAACTACAAATGGTTGACTTAAAAAGTCAATACGAATATATAAAAGACGAAATAAATGCAGGTATTCAGGAAGTTTTAGATACCACAGCTTACATTAACGGACCTAAAGTGCATGAATTTCAAAAGAATTTAGAAAACTATTTAGGTGCTAAACACGTAATTCCGTGCGCAAACGGAACCGATGCCTTACAAATTGCCATGATGGGCTTGGGATTGAAAGCGGGTGATGAGGTAATTACTGCCGATTTTACTTTTGCTGCAACTGTTGAAGTAGTAGCTTTATTAGGATTGACTCCGGTTTTGGTAGATGTGGAAGAAGATACCATGAATATTTCTATCGATGCCATTAAAAAAGCCATTACAACCAAAACAAAAGCCATTGTTCCGGTACATTTATTTGGTCGTGCAGCCAATATGGATGCCATTATGGATTTGGCTAAAGAACATAATTTATATGTAATTGAGGATAATGCGCAAGCGATTGGAGCAAATTATACATGGAAAGATGGATCAAAGCAAAAAGTAGGAACCATTGGTCATGTGGGGGCGACTTCGTTTTTTCCTTCTAAAAATTTAGGATGTTATGGCGATGGGGGAGCTATTTTTACGAACGATGATGCCTTGGCACATACGTTACGTGGTATTGTAAACCACGGAATGTACGAGCGTTACCATCATGATGTAGTGGGAGTAAATTCTCGTTTAGACAGTATTCAGGCAGTGGTTTTAAATGCTAAATTACCAAAATTAGATACTTACGGACAAGCGCGTAGAAAAGCGGCAAAGGCTTATAACGATGCTTTTGCTACTAACGAACACATTATTACACCTGAATTTGATTTTGAAGAAGACGATCATGTTTTTCATCAATACGTTATGCGAATTACCAATGGTAAACGCGATGCATTATTAGCGTATTTACAGGAAAAAGGAATTCCATGTGCTATTTATTACCCGATTCCGTTGCACAAACAAAAAGCGTATGCCGATGCACGTTATAACGATGCCGATTTTTCGGTAACCAATAAATTATGTGCAGAAGTAATTGCCTTGCCTATGCATACCGAATTAGAAAAAGATCAAATTGATTTTATTACAACCACTATTTTAAATTTTGTTTAAGAATTTTTGCAACTCGTATTATTTTTCTTAAATTGGGAAAAAATTTATTGTATTTATGGGAAAATTTGAAGTATCGAAAAGAAAAAACGAAGAGTTTCAATTTAATTTAAAAGCAACTAACGGGCAAGTTATTTTATCAAGCGAAGGATATACCACCAAAGCTGCGTGCATGAACGGTATTGAATCGGTTAAGAAAAATAGCCAAGACGAAAGTAAATTTGATGTTTTAGAATCTAAAAACGGCAAACACTATTTTAACCTAAAAGCTACCAACGGACAAATTATCGGCTCAAGTCAGATGTATGAGTCATTAGCAGGCTGTCAAAACGGAGTGCAATCTGTAATGAATAACGCGCCTGAGGCAGAAATAGTAGAAGAATTATAGAAACGAATTCTTAATATTTAAAACTCTGATAAGATTATTTATCAGAGTTTTTTTTATTTAACAGGCATTTTTTTGATTATTTGTATTGATTTTATTACATTTAAGAAATTTAAAATTAATTGTTCATGGGAATTGTAAAAGTAATTGAAGTAATTGCGCATTCAGAAGTAAGTTTTGATGATGCAGTAAAACAAGCGGTTGCGGAAGCATCTAAATCAGTAAGAAATATTGATTCTGTTTATGTGAAAGATATGAAATGTCACGTAAACGATGGGAAAATTGCCACTTACGGCGTTATTTGTAAAGTGTCTTTCCGAGTAGAATAAAACTGAAAAGTCCTCCATTTGGAGGACTTTTTACTTATTTCTTTTGAATGATATAATCTTCATCACTACTTTTAGCTAAATGAAAATGAAAAGTTTCACCAAAACCGACAGGAATTTTAAACGCATTGTGTAACGGGATGTCTAATAAATACGCCCAAGTACTACGAATGATGCCTCCGTGAGTTACAATCAAAACTTTTTTGTAATCTTTTGTTCTTAATTCCTCTAAAAACGAAGTGCATCTATGGTATAATCTTTCAAAATTTTCTCCGTTTGGTGTAGAAACCGAAACAAAATTATCGTACCAAGGTTGAATGTCATCTGTGGGAATATCGTTCCAAGATTTTAATTCCCAATCGCCAAAATGCATTTCTTTCAATCGATCATCAAAAATAATTTCCGAAGAAAATTGATCTGCTAATGTTTTACATCTTTGTAACGGACTGCTGAATATCTGATCAAAATCGTTAGGTAACTGACTTTTTAAAACAGCTAATTCCTCCTGAAAAGAATCAGCCAAAGCAACATCCGTTTGTCCGTAGCAAATTCCTTTTTCAACTGCTACTTTTGTGTGTCGAATTATATAAACTTCCATAAAATAATAAAACCTAAATAAATCAACACTTCGGTAACTTGCTGAACGGTTCCTAAACAATCGCCTGTGTATCCGCCAATATGCTTGTTAAAATACCAGCCTAAATACCCTTTTCCCAAATAAGCAAAAGGCAAAACGAGTAGCATCCAAAAAGAATCAAACCAAAGAAACGGAAGTAATGTAAAAATTAATCCCACAAATAAGGTCTTTTTAGGCAAGGCTTTATTAGCTAAAGGTTTCGATTTGCTTTGATCGATATCGGTTACATATTCGTGTGTATGAATCATTAATCCAGAAAAATAACGACTGCTACTATGGGCGATTAATAAAACGACTAAAAAATCAAGGATTGAAGTTTCAGCCAAATGTTTCATGCTTAAAAATTTTAGTAAGATCAACAATATAATCCCAACTACTCCGTAAGCTCCCACACGACTATCCTTCATAATCGTTAGGATTTTTTCCTTTCCGTATCCGCCTCCAAAACTATCGCAAACATCAGTAAATCCGTCTTCGTGAAACGCACCCGTTAGTAAAACGCTGGCAATCATCATTAAAACCAAAGAAACATCAATTGGTAAAATAAAATGCAACAGATAAAATACCAGCGCATTAAACAACCCGACGACAATACCAACCAACGGATAGTATTTTTGCGATTGGTTCATGATTTCCGATGAATAATCTAACCGAAACGGAATAGGGATGCGTGTGAAAAACATTAATGCCGTTAGAAAATAAGTAACTTCTTTTTTAATCATAATTTATCGGTCTCATTCTTTAATTAAAACATAGTTTTTTAGTGCGAGAGTTTTTCGTTTCTAAAATTTTTTACCACGGATTAAAGGATTTTTAGGATTATAAAAATCTGTGTACATTCTTTAATCTGTGGTTTTAAAATCGGGCTTTCGGTTCGAAGTCAAACCTATGAACTGAAAGTTCGTAGTTGTCTATTTATTAGAAACGCCTGCCGATTCAAAGCTCGCCATTTCATTAAAAAAGTTAACCGCACTTTGAATGATTGGATACGCCAAAGCACAACCAGTTCCTTCGCCCACACGTAAATTCAAATCCAATAATGCCTTTTGATTCATAGATTCTAAAAAGGCTCGATGTCCGCTTTCATCCGAAACATGACAGAAAATAGCTCGATCTACAATGCTTGGTTCCAACTCTTTTGCAATCGCAAATGCAGCGGTAGCGATAAATCCATCAACCATAATCAACATATTATTTTTATGGGCTTGTAACATAGCTCCACACATTTGAGCGACTTCAAAACCACCAAAAGTTTGCATAATTTCCATAGGATTGGTAATGGTTCCATGAAAATCCATCACTTGTTTTAAAATGTTGGTTTTGTGTTGTAGCTGTTCGTTGTTCATTCCGGTGCCGCGACCAATACATTCTTCAATCGGTTTTTGAAGAAGTGATGCCATAATTAACGATGCAGAAGAAGTGTTTCCGATGCCCATTTCACCAAAACCGATGATGTTGGAACCTTTTTCAAAAGCCAGATTGACAATTTTGGCACTTTCGGCAAAACAAAAATCCAATTGCTCTTTGGTCATGGCTTTTTCACGTAAGGCACTTTTGGTTCCGTAACCCGCTTTGGCTTTGATTAATTCTGGATGCTCTTCGAAATCGAAATTTACTCCAGCGTCCACAATTTTAATAGCGATGTTGTTTTGTTTACAAAATACATTAATGGCAGCACCGCCTTGTAAGAAATTCATCACCATTTGGAAAGTCACTTCAGGCGGATACGCACTCACACCGTCTTGAGCCAAACCGTGATCGGCAGCAAATACAATTTGGGTGGGATAATTTAATTGGGGAGTTAAGGTATTTTGAATTTTAGCAATTTTAAACGCCAATTGTTCTAAATAACCTAAAGCACCTAAAGGTTTGGTTTTAAGATCTATTTTTTGTTGAATTTGTTCTTCGAATGTCATGATTTAAAATAAAAAATCGCAACAGAAGTAGGAGTGAGGTGTAAAAATACAAATCAAACCATAGCTTCAATCGCGAAAGCATTTGTGATTAATTTTTATACAATGACCTGACTTAGATTTTGAATCATTACAGTTGCGCGACAGTTCAAGAATTGCACTTGATTCCTTGTATTGTTGCAAATATATGTAATTAGTTTACAATTTCCTGATAAATATCAATTATCACCCATTCGTTATTTACCTTTTTCATAAAAAAGTATTTACTGCCTCCGTCATCCCCATAAGATAAATGAACTATTGTTCTGTCTTTATTAAAAATAGGATAACTTATTGTAAAATAAGGTTGGAATTGTTTTATTGATTGATTTAGACTATCGAATTGTTCTCTTTTCGATATTTTAGTTAAATCGTAATCAATCATTTTTGTATTTTTAATTATACCATCTTTATAATAACTAACTTTTGATTTTTCTATTTGATTTAAGATATTTAGAGTATCGTTTTTACCAAAATATTTTTCGGTCAGTTTATAAAATTCTTTTTTATCTTCCTCAATTACGAAGTCTAGAATGTAAGAACAATTAATCATGTATTCAGGCTTATATAATTTAAATTCTGGTATCTCCAAAAGATCATTAATCACTTCATAAACCAAAGGATCATCAATATATACTTTTTCAATTTTTTGTATAGGTTTGTTTTCTTCCTTTTTATTACAAGAAAGAAGTGTTATAAATAGAACTGAATAGATTATATATTTCATTATCAAATTATCTAATTTTCAAATTGACTAATTATCATTTTACCAACTCCTCATACAACTTCTCAAAGGTTGCGTTTAAATCGGTTGAAAAACCAGGATGTGGTCTTGATGATTGAATACTTGAACTTTTTACAGCGGTAATCCAACGGAATTTCTCATCAGTTTCCATTTGTGCAATCGGACCGCTATTTTTACTGCCGGAAACAATTTTAGCAAACGATTCTAAATTTTCTTTCAATTGCTCCAAGTCGAATTCTTTACAAAAAGCTCGGATTTTTTCTTCGGGAATATGGTATTCAAATCTTATGAAACGTTTGCGCTTACTGAATAATATCAACCCGACATTGATGAATTCTTCGCGTTCAACTTTAGGAACTACTCGAATAACTGCATATTCGTACACTACTTTATCTTGCATCTTGAGCGGCTTTTAGAAAAACATCGGCATGTGCCAATCGGTTCGACAAAAATTTAAAATACACTTCTCGGATTTCATCATTCGATGGACCTTCTTCCCAATTTAAAAATGCATCAGGAATAATATTTACCATTTCACGCAACACATCATCATTTAGTTTTGAAGTAAATTCTTGATGTACTTCGTTTAATTTCGTGGCTTTAGCAATCAACGCATGGTCTTTAATTAATGGAAACGGAGTAACAGATGTTTTCTCCCAGTTTTCCCAATTGTGATGAAAATAGAACGAGGCACCGTGATCAATCAACCACAATTCTTTGTGCCAGATCAATAAGTTGGTATTGCGAAATGTTCGGTCTACATTGGTGATAAAACTATCCAACCACACAATTTTTGATGCCAATAATGCATCGCAATCGTTGGTGCCTACATCGTAGGTTAAGGCACCCGATAAGTAATGCAACCCAAGGTTTAAGCCTTTGCTGAATTTTAGTAAATCTTGAATTTCCTCATCGCCTTCGGTTTGTCCAAAAGCTTCGTCTAATTCAACAAAAACCAATTCAGGCACGGGTAATCCTAAATATTTGGCGATAACGCCGCCTAACAATTCAGATATTAAAGCTTTTACTCCATGACCTGCGCCACGGAATTTAATCACGTATTTAAAATCGTCGCAGGCTTCTGCCAAAGCAGGTAAAGAGCCGCCTTCTCTTAATGGAGCAATATATCGGGTAACTGTTACAGTTCGTAATTTTGGAATCATTGCTTATTTTTTTAACCGGTAGATTTATATGATTCTTCATATCCAAATGAAAAATATTCAATGTACTTTATGTTATCAGTTGATTTTGTGTGTTTTCTAATAATTTTTAAAAGTTCATAAATCTTACGTTGATTATGATCATCTAAAATTAAGAAATCTTCAGTTGCAAAGGTAGCAGAATCTTTTGCATAGTTTATTCTAAATCTTTTGCCTTCACCAAATATATAATCATCAGAATTTTTATTTTTGAGATATTCAGTATTAAATTTTTGAATGTCAGATACAAAATGTTTGCCAAACAATACTTTAATATCTTTAAATTCGGTTTCATTTAATTTGATATATTCAAAGTCAACAGATGGTTTTAAGATTTCAAATATATAAGAACAATCTTCCGGCATAATGCTCATTTGTGTTAAATCACTAAATGAAATGGATCTACTTTTAAAATCGATTGTAATTGATGAAGGAATGTGGTGTTGAATTGCTAAAATATCAATTTTTACATAATCCAACTCAGGTTTGTCTTCTTTAGGTTCGCAACCAATGAGTAAAATTAGTAATAACAAACTAAAAAACTTCATAACTATTTTTCTTTAAAGATATAAAAAAACGACTTCTGTTTTGAAGTCGTTTGTATTAGGTCTTGAATAAGTTACGCTTTAATCGTTTCCACCTCTTTATTAATCTTGTTGATTAATCCCATCAACACTTTACCAGGACCGACTTCTGTAAAACTTGTAGCTCCGTCGGCAATCATTTGTTGTACCGACTGTGTCCAACGAACCGGAGCAGTTAATTGCGTGATTAAGTTCTTTTTAATTTCAGCAGGATCAGAAACAGCATTTGCTGTTACGTTTTGATACACCGGACAAATAGGTGTAGAAAAAGTCGTTGCCTCTATAGCAGCAGCCAATTCTTCGCGAGCAGGTTCCATCATAGGAGAGTGAAATGCACCACCAACTGGTAAAATCAATGCACGTTTAGCACCAGCTTCTTTCATTTTTTCGCAAGCTAATTCAACCGCTTTGGTTTCGCCCGAAATAACTAATTGTCCCGGACAGTTGTAATTTGCAGCTACTACAACACCATCAATTGATGCACAAATATCTTCCACAGTTTTATCGTCTAAATTTAAAACGGCAGCCATGGTTGATGGCGTAATTTCGCAGGCTTTTTGCATAGCCATTGCACGTTTGTAAACCAACTGTAATGCGTCTTCAAATGCTAAAGCTCCGTTTGCAACTAAAGCTGAAAATTCACCTAATGAATGCCCCGCAACCATTTCAGGTTTAAAATCGGGTAGGGTTTTAGCCAAAATAACCGAGTGTAAAAATACCGCAGGTTGTGTAACTTTGGTTTGTTTTAATTCTTCATCGGTACCATTAAACATGATTTCGGTAATGTTGAAACCTAAAATCTCGTTAGCTTTATCGAATAGTTCTTTGGCAATTGCTGATGTTTCATATAAGTCTTTACCCATTCCTGAGAATTGAGCTCCTTGACCTGGAAATACGTATGCTTTCATTTTTAATTGTTAGTTTGTTGCTACAAAAATAGCAAATTAATAGATAAAAAAAAGCCCGTTATAAAAACGGACTTTGATATGTTGTGGCAATTACATTTTATTGTAAAACTTTTGCACGGTTGTCTTCTATTTTAGCGTTTTGGTACATTGCGCCATACACCATGTTTTGTGCCATTTGGCGGTTGTTTGTTCCTACTTTTTGTTTGTAAGTTAAATAGTTAGGTAAATCAACTGCTTTGGTAATGTTTTTAGTTTTAACCATATACACTCCGTTGCGACCATCGATTAATTTTGATGTTTCATTAGGTTTTTTTCCTAAAGCCACACCTACAACTAATGGTTCTTGGAAACCGTTAACTAATGGATTTGCTCCGGTAACTTCTATTGCATTCACAATACCCGTTTTAGCATTTTTAGAAACTTCTTCCAAAGTTGTTCCTGCCATTTGTTTACGGATAATTTCTGCTTTTTTCTCGTTCATTAAAATAGGTTCTACCGCTTGGCGAGCATCTTCAGCATCCATTAATTCAGAATCATTGATGTTTACTAATTTTACAACTAAATATCCATCGGGAGAATCAAATTTTTTCACATCACCAACACTTGTTTTTTTGTTTGATGCCCAACGAATTGCTTCTGCTTGTGTACCTTCAACACCTGTTAACTGATCGTCAAAAGGATCAATTTTTGTAGCAGGGAAAGAAACCAAACCTTGTGCTGTTGCTTGTTTTGCAAAATCGTTACTGTTGTTTTCAACGCTTTCTAAAAACTTGTTTGCTTGGCTGTAAAGAACGTCTTCTGTATTTTTAGATGATTCAATTTTTTTAGCGATAGTAGCTAATTGAATACCTTCTTTTTCGTTTATTTTATCAACTTTTAATACGTGGAAACCAAAATCAGATTCTACCAAACCTACTTTTCCAACCGGATTGTTAAAAATGTATTGGTCAAAAGATGGAACCATTTGTCCTTTGTTGATGTTTGGATATTTACCACCATTAGCTTTAGAACCAGCGTCGTTTGTGTTTTCTGTAGCTAAAGTAGCAAAATCGGCACCACCTTGTGCTTGTTTTAATAATGCTTCTGCTTTTGCTTTTGCTTCTTCTTTTGTTAAATTAACTGTAGCATCTGCTCTGTCTGCTCCTTTATAAGCAATTAATATGTGTGATGCATCAACAGTTTCTGCAGTATTTTTTTTGCCTATTACTTTTGAAACGGCGTAATAATCGTTAAATAAATACGGACCATAAATTGAACCTGCAGGTGTGGCAAATAATTTTTCTGCATGATCTACAGGTAACTGCTCTTTTGCATAGTAAGTAGAATCAAACGGAACATCAGAGTTTTCGTTTACAAATGCTTTTACATCTGTTGCTTTTGCAAAACCTGAAATAGTGTCGTTTTTACCTGTTGTTTTATTGAATACAACCGATGGTTTCAATAAATCGTCGATAATTTGTTTTGAAGCAGCTTCGTCTTCTTTAGAAGGTTTGTTTGCTATAAAAACGTATTCTACCTTACGTGAAGGAGTTGATTTAAATTGTTTTGCATGTTTTTTAACATATGCATTAATTTCATCATTGGTTATTTTAACTTGTTCGTCGTTAATAGACGAAAACGGAACGGTAACATAATCAAAACTTACTTTGGTAGCTTCGTTTTTGTAAACCATTTTAGCTTCGGCAGTTGTAGTAACAATAGCACCTTTAATCATGTTAAGATACATTTGTTCTTTTGCAACTGTTTCTAACTGTTTTTCGTAAGCCAACCAAGCATTCCACTGTTGTGGTCCTTGTGCTTTCATTTGTGCTAAAAACATGTTGAATTTATTGATGTCGAACTTACCGGCATCATTTAAAAACTGTGGGTTTTGAGCAAAACTTGGATCTGTTTTTAAAACATTGATTAATTGGTCTTTTCCTAAACGTAGTCCGGCTTTGTCTAACTGTTCGTTAAACAAAATGGTACGAACTTCGTTTGTCCAAACCTGATTGTGCAGTTGTGCGCCTTTGCCGCGACCGCTTTGTTCTAGATTTTGTATCTTATTGGTATAATCTGCGGAAGAAATAGAAACTCCGTTCACTTCTCCAACATTACGAGAACTGATATTGATTCCTCCGTTTAATAAATCTCCAGCAACGAATGCTAGTAAACAAAACCCGATAACGCCAATAAGTAGACCAGATTTCTCTCTAATTTTCTGTAAAACTGCCATTTTTAGTGAATGTGTAATTTTTTCAATGAGCGAAAATACAATTATCTGTTAAATAAAAAAAAGAGATTAAAAAAAAATGCACCTTTTTGGTACATTATTTTATTATTGATAGAGATACTGTTTTAATTCGGGTGTTTGTTGCTGCCAAAATTTTTATTTTGAACGATTTAATAGTAAGGGTTTCTTTTACTTTGGGGTGACGTTTTAAGTGATGAAATATAAAACCACCTAATGTATGATACTCTTCAGATTCGGGAATATTTATATCAAACTTTTCCTGAATGTCATCTAATTCTAAACTTGCAGAAAAAATAAAATCGGTTTCAGAAATTTGCTTGGCAATTAGCGTATCGTCATGCTCATCGGTAATTTCACCAAACAATTCTTCGATAATGTCTTCTAAAGTAACCAACCCAATAATATCGTTGTCTTGATTTTTAACCAATGCAATCGATTTTTTGCGAAGTGTTAGTGTGTTTAAAAGATCTTTTATAAGTAAATCATCGTACACGTAAACAAACGGTCTAATAAAATCTTCAATTGGTTGTTGCAGTTGTAAAAGATCGTAGGTGTGTAAGTATCCTACAAAATGCTCACCTGTATCGTTAGTAATTAAAATTTTAGAAAAACCGGTATCTACAAATTTTTTCCGAATGGTTTCTATGCTGGCTTCTTCACTAACAAAATCAAATTCGTTTCGTGGTGTCATGATTTCTTTGACCTTTACTTTGGGAAAAGACAGAGCGTTTTTTAAAATCTCAAATTCATTTTCAAGTTGTTCTTGTTGATTACTTGCTTGAATTTGTTGAGAAATATAAGTTCCTAAATCACCTGTGCTTAAAAGATTGAATTCGGTATCTTTTGCGTATGGATATTTTTTTTCTAACGATTTTTCACTTACAGAAATGAAAATTTGGGCTATAGATCCAAATAATTTCAAGATAATTTGAATAAAAGGTTTTGCCGCTAGAATGATTTCGTTTGCAAAAGGTTTTACAAAAGTTTGTGGTATAAATTTAGAAATAATGTACAAGAGTACAAGAAAAACAGCCATTTTCCATAAATCGCCTAATTCATAAGTACTTAAAAAAGTTGTAAAAAAAAGCACACTTAAAACCGTTATAAATATACTGTTGCCTACTTTTAGGGCACCAATAAACAAGCGAGGCTGCTCGGTAACAATTTTTAAGTAATAATTATCGGATTCGTTTTTTTTAGATTCTAAATTAAGGTAGATTTTATTTGCGTTGGAATATGCCGCCATTAATCCCGAACAGATTAGTACGGCAATACTGCAAAATATGAATCCAAAAATAATCATTTAGCTATTGTTTGTTTTGCGGCATACGGTTAATGCTACGCAATCTAAAAATAAACATAAAAATAGCCATACCGGCTAAAGCCAAGTTTATTAAATAACTTTCGTTTTTTGTATAGGCAATATATGCTTGATAGATGAAAAACAAACCAAAAACCAAGTAAATGTAAGCTATAATCTTATAAATTTTCATTGTTCATTTCTTTTAATTCGGCACGATTTTGCTGTGCGTTTACTATTTTAAAATTTTGGTCGAAATCTACACCAATTCCTTCAAAAAAACTCTTATTCTTATCGGTAACTTTAAAGTAATGTTCGGTAAAAAACCAGTTATTCTTTTGGTCGTAATACATTTGTTGTGTCTGCATTACCTTACCATCGTATGATGTAATTTTTACATCGCCCACCAAATTAATAATTCCCGTTTTGTTGTAAACAGTTGCCTGTTTTGCAACTATAAAATTTTTGTTTCTGTTACTGTCGTAAACCGTAACCTTTATGCCATTTGGAAAGTGGTTAAACGAATACTTTGCCTTTCCGTAATCTAACATTTTTACAGCATAAAGTTCGGCCTTTATTTTAGCAGAATCGGTATATTTTACGTTAATAGAATCTGCCTCGCCTGTTGCGTACAACTGCTTTTTGTTTAGGTTTTGTATGTCTTTTAAATCGTTGCTACAAGCAGAAATTATAAAAGTACATACCATAATATGTGCAAAATATTTTTTCAATTAATTAAATTTTCTGCGTTTAAACCAAACATCGCTAAAAGAAAATCCAATATGAACACCGTAATAATTTTCTTTAATTAAGCCCATGTTGGTGTTTCCTTTTTGTCCGTATTCAAACCCAATGTTAAGATTAGAATTGCTCATCATTGATTTACTAAAAGGTACAGGTAAGCCAATACCTATGTTTGCATTGTAACCCTTAATTTCCTGATTGTTTATAACCAAACCGGTATTTTCGTAATTTATACCTGCACGGTACGAAATTTTTTCAAAATAACTGGTAAACGAATCAAATTTTGGAGCGTAAAAACCACCTATTCCAATTTTCATGTAATCGTTATAATGCGCGCTTGGGTAATGGTAGAAATTGTTGTATTTTGATGTTTGTGTTGCTGTATATTCTGCACCAACAAACCATTTTAAATGATTACCAATACCTAAACCAATAGAATAATTCATTGGTAAAAGCATTTTTTCATCGTAATCTGTTTCTTTTTTAGAATCAATTTCAACAAAACCTACACTACTATCGGCTGTAACGGTAGCTTTAATTATTTCCTGATCGTTTTTTAACTTCATTTCAGGACTGTAAGTTGCACTTGCAAACAATGATATTTTGTTGTTTAAAGGCTGTTCAAAATTTAAACCCGCGTTAAGGGTAAGTCCGCTGTAATTGTTCAGGTTTCTGTATCTAGTTCCGCGGTCTATTGCAACCCCTTCACCATTGTTTGTAATAAATGTAGTGGTGCTGGTTTCGGTATCGCCAAAAATATAGGCTCCATCAACCCCAATACTAAAGTTTTTATTGATTTTATAGCTTAATCCTAAAAAAGTTCTGTTTAAACCGCCTTCGCCAATATATTGATTCGCTTGGCTAAAATCGCCCGATGTACTTTTATTCTGTATATTATATCCCACAAAAGAATACGGCATAATACCCACGGCAACACCAAAATTACCTGCTGGAAAAGCCAATGCTAAATAATCAAACGACCCGCTTGTGGTTTTTTCTTTTGTGTTTGTGTTTGATAAGTTGGTTGCTTTGTACGATGCACCTAATGAAAAAGTTGTAGCTTGCAGTTTGGCGTACGAAGCCGGATTTAACGTGTTTATGTGTAAACTGTCTCTAAAAACAGCTAAAGAACCCATATCTTTTATTTCGTTTGATCCTTTAAAATGTTTGTCGCCAAAACCATAATAAGAATAAGGAGAAGCGGTACCTTGTTGTGCGTAAGTATTTGATATACCAGCCAAAGCTACTCCTAATATAATTTTTTTAATCATTTGATACAATGTGTTGATGTAATAAAAATAAACTTTCTAATAAGAAGTTCGGATTGGCAAAGATGCTATTTTTTAAACGGTTTACCAAAAATTCGGAATTTCCGCCCGTTAAAATTACTGTTAAATTTTCATCTAAATGTTTAAAGTGGTCTATAAAGGCCTCAATTTCTGCAATTACACCGTTTAAAACCCCCGATTGAATAGAGGTAGATGTTGAATTTCCAACGAAAGGATGCAGTTCTGAAATCTTTTCTAAAGGCAGGTTTGCCGTGTAATCGTTCAAACTTTTGTAACGAAGACCAATCCCTGGAGAAATAGCGCCACCGTGGTATTGATTGGAACTGTTAACATAATCGTAGGTAATGCAAGTTCCTGCATCAATAACCAGCCTATTTTGGTTAGGATATTTTAATGTGGCACCTGCAGCCAGAACAATTCGGTCTATTCCCAAAGTGGTTGGTGTACTGTACAGATTTTTAAAAGGAACATGCGTTTCGTGGTTTACAATAATTAAATTGCCTAACGTTTTAAGCTTTTCAATGGTTTCTTCGAGCAAATTACCTACCGAAGAAAGTATAATATCCACACAATTCTCTATTCCTTGAATTTGTTTAGAAATATTTTTTATCAATTTTTCGTTATTGGTAATTATTAACTGTTGCAGTGTACTGTTTTCATACACAGCTACTTTAGTGCGCGTGTTGCCAACATCAATACAAATAATCATAGTTTATCGGGCATATTTGAACAAAGGTAGAGAAATTTTTTTTTGAAAAGATTAGGAAATATATAAAAAAAGCCTCTATATTTGCAATCGCTTTTGAGAGGTAGTTTACCTAACAAAACGGTACCTTAGC
>JBEBXO010000012.1:0-45791 GCA_040391585.1 Paenimyroides ummariense
CGGCAACACCATCGTTAAAAAGCGATTCGCCTGTAATTTTTGTTTCGATCATTTTAGGAACTTTTGCTTCTTTCAATATCCCTAAAACTACGATAGGATCGGTTGGCGAAATCAATGTTCCAAAAAGCAAACAGTAAATAAACGGTATTTCTAAACCAAGCATGGGTGCTACCATATAAAACAAACCGGCAATGATTAACGCAGAAAGCACCACACTTACCGATGCGTAGGTTAATATGGGCCATTTGTGTTCGCGCAGATCCGAAATATTAATATGCAGTGCACCGGCAAACAATAAAAAATTCAACATGGCACCCATCAGAATTTCGGTAAAATCGAATTCGCGGATCAGTTCAAAAAACTCTTTGGTGGTTTCCGGGAAGTATTCATCGCCCACCAAACGGATTGCTACCGATACCAGCATGGCAATAATCATGATACCGATGGTACCTGGTAATTTTAAAAAACGGACATTTAAATAAGCAAAAAACGAGGCAAGTACAATTAAAACTGAAAACGTGTAGTATAATTCCATAAATAACGGGGTTTTTACAAACTTACAATTTTATTGACTTTTTTCTGGCTTTTAGAACCATTTAAAGAGCTTTTTTAACAGATTAAATTTATTTTTTGTATAGGGCGGATACTTCAGCTTATTGTCATACCACGTTTTGCGGTACACTACTGCTTTTGTTTGCGAAAACGCCTTAAAACTGTATTCTCCGTGGTAGTTTCCAAAACCGCTATTACCGATTCCGCCAAAAGGCAAGCTGCTGTTTACAATGTGCGACAAACAATCGTTTACACACGCGCCACCGTACTGACATTGATTTAAAAGCGTTTCGATCTCCTTTTTATCTTCACCAAACACATAAAAAGCCAAAGGTTTTTCGTTTTGATGGTTATAGGCTACAATTTCACTGATTTTGCTGTAGTTTACAATAGGCAAAACCGGTCCGAATATTTCGTGCTGCATTACCTCATCATTCAAATCATCAACTTTTATAAGCGTGGGCGCAATGTACCGTTTTTTAGAATTTGTTTGTCCGCCAATAAGCACATCTCCTTTTAAAACATACTGTTTAATTCGGTGAAAATGTTGTTCGTTGATAATGCGGGCAAAATAGGGTGATGTTTCGGGTTCGGTTCCGTAAAAGCTTTCCAATGCTTTTTGCATTTCGGCAATAAACTGTTGTTCTACTTTTAGATGTATGAAAATAAAATCGGGTGCAATACAGGTTTGTCCGGCATTAACGAATTTACCAAAAGCAATACGTCTTGCCGCCAAAGGAATATTGGCACTTGGTGTAACGATACAAGGCGATTTTCCACCTAATTCCAAAACAACGGGTGTTAGATTTTTAGCCGCAGCCTGATGCACGATTTTTCCTACCGAAGTACTTCCAGTAAAAAAGATTTTATCGAATTTGTTCTTTAAAAGTTCGGTTGTTACTTCTACCCCACCTTCCATTACCCGTATGTACTGATTGCCGAAGTATTTAACAATTAACCTGTTTAACAACGCCGAAGTATTTGGAGCTAGTTCAGACGGTTTTAAAACCACACAGTTACCTGCCGCCAATGCTGCAATTAAGGGTTGCAATGCCAGCAACAACGGATAGTTCCATGGTGAAATAATTAAAACAACGCCATAAGGCTGATAAACGACCGTATCTTTGGCAGGAAAATTCAAAATACTTGGCAGTACCCGTTTAGGCTTTGTCCAGCGTTTTAAATGCTTTTTAAAGTACGTTAATTCTTTTTGCAACATACTTATTTCGGTAACCAATGTTTCAAAGGCAGGTTTGTTAAAATCGGCTTGTAAAGCAGCAATTATATCTTCTGTATGGTTGTCTAGTAATCTTTGAAGCTGTTGCAAACAATTTGTTCTGTGTTTAAAACTTAAAGTTTTACCCGAATAAAAATAGGTGCGTAAATGTTCTAAATTTTCCAAATTAAATCTTTTTACTGAAATTACAAAAACCAAAAGGATTTCATCTGAAATTTATGTAAAACTATTATTAATAAATTATTTCATTTATAAATATCTGTCTTCTAAAATAATTATTCTTAAAATATTTTTTATTTTTGATAGAACAAAATCATTAAAAAAAGATAAATTATGGCAAAAATTCACGCATACTTAAACTTTAACGGCAATTGCGAACAAGCTTTTAACTTTTACGAAAAGGTATTTAAATCACCTAATGTGGGCATGCACCGCTTTGGTGATATGCCGGCAGATCCTAATTTTCCGATGAGCGATCAAGACAAACAGAAGATTATGCACACGGCAATTATGATTAATCAGGATACAATGGTTATGGGATCGGACTGTTTGGAAAATTTTGGACATAAATTAACATTAGGCAACAGCACCTATGTTATGCTAGATACCGATACCGCACAAGAGGCTAAAGATCTGTATGCAGCTTTATCTGAAAATGCCCTAAAGATTGAAATGGAACTGGGCGAGCAGTTTTGGGCAGAATTATATGCATCGTTCCAAGATCAGTTCGGAATTTGGTGGATGATTCATTTTGAAGGAAACAAAAAAATGGGGTAACTATTAAAACTTATACTATGAAATTTTTAAAATACGCACTTTTTACCGTTTTAGCACTAATCGCGGTGGCACTTATTGTAGCTGCTATTGTTCCTAAAACATTTCACGCAGAAGGTTCGGCGGTAATTAACAAACCCAATGCAGAAGTTTTCAACTATGTAAAACAGATAAAAAATCAGGAAAATTTTGGAGTTTGGTTTGAACAAGATCCAGATCTTCAAAAAACATCAGAAGGAACCGATGGAACTGTTGGTTTTAAATACAGCTGGAAAAGTGAAAAAGTAGGCAACGGATCGCAGGTTATTACCAATATTCAGGAAAACCAGCGAGTTGATATCGATTTATTTTTAATGGACAGCACCGAACCGGCAAAATCATTTTTTACAACCGAAGAAATGGGTGCCAACCAAACCAAAGTTCGTTGGGTGGTAGATGGCGAAATGCCTTATCCGTTTAACCTAATGGGGCTTTTTTACGATATGAACAAAGATTTTGAACAAGGAACAGCCAATTTAAAAACGGTTTTAGAAAAACAGTAAACCAAAATTTATCATCTTTTTAAATTAGCAGCAGAATATCTTAAAAAAACTTTGCCAAAGTGATGAACTTTGGCAAAGTTGCTTTAAAAAATTTCATTGTTACAGTATACAGCAATACAATTTACAAAATACAAGAAACTACTTCTTAACCAGCTTTTTAACAACTGTACCTTTGTTGGTGTGTAAATGCAACATATAGGTACCACTTGCTAAACTTTCTACATTTAACTGTATTTCGGTTTCGCTGTTAAAACTTTGGGTGCTTAACTGCTTGCCAGCAATATCGTAAACTGTAATTTGGTTTACCAACATATTATCGCTGTTGGTTATGTTTACAATGTTAGTTGCCGGGTTGGGGTACAAATTAAATTTTGTAGCCAACTGCTCGTTGGTGCTTAATATATACGACGGTAATGTTTGTATTGCCGTAAGTTTAATATTATCATATTTTACCACAGATGCTGACTTAAGACTACTTGTAACAAAAGATATTCCTTCAGGCACTTTAGTATGGTTAAACTTAGCCGTTTTTTGAAGGTTTAATGTTGGTATGTAAAAATAAGCACTATTTGTATTGTAATCTACAAATATTTCTACCTTGAGCCATATTTTATAGGGAAAAACTGCATTATTGTAATTTTGAAGTGTAATAGACTGTGAACCACCGCTTTGATTATTTTGATGTAATGCTACAATATCGTTAGCAATTACTGATCGAAAACTCATACCAGCAAAACTACCATTACTAAATGCATTTGTTCCAAGAACTGATCCTCCTGCAATAAAATCACCATCAGTAAATATTTCATATTCAAACTTGCAAATATCATTGCCTGCCGTACGGTTGCTCCATACAATACTTCCATATGGTTGATGAAAATTAACAGACTGAACAAGAGTGGTATTAGCAGTTGTTGCCAGGTTTAACACATTACCTTTACCTGTTTCGGCAACAACTATGGTACCTCCGTTAGTATTGTTACTACCTTTTGACACATACCACCCGCCTTGCCCAGGAGTGGTATTGGTATAATCGGTATTTAAATGCCCTGCTGGGTAACTGTCAAAATCTTCGCTAAACAATACTTGTGCTTTTATAGTTGGTGTTATAAACAATAAAAAAAGTGAAAGAGTATATATATTTATTTTTTTCATAGCAAAAAATTTATAAATCTGATATTTTAAGTATTGAAACTGGATCACTGGTTCCACCTAAAAAAGTCTGTAATTCTACTTTGTATCTATATGTTTGGCCTCCTATTGTGGCAGAAAAGGTTTGCTCCCACGGAAATACATCTTTCTCTAAAACCAACTCATATGAACTACTTCCGGTATCAAATGAAAATTCATTTTTATACAAATCGGCTGTACTGCCGTTTGGCAATGTTAAATTAATACCTGTATTGGTCCAATAAGTAGGATCAGCTGTGTTACAACGTGGCATGATATAGCCTTCTGCAACAACATTTAAAGTAGCAGGATCAATAGCTTCCCAATAATAGAAAAACACTTTACCGTATTGCGATAGTAAATCTTCTTCTTGAGGTGTAGCAACTTGATAAGGTAGTGGTGGCGATGTAATATCAAAAAAAACACCATTAGGGTTTAAAACACTTATACCAACGTTTGCCCCTATTACATGACAATGATCATTAGATACTATTTCTATACTTACAGAACCCGGCGTTATACCTGTACCCGTTAAAGTAAAAGGGCGTGCCGGCATAAAATTACCAATTTCGTTTCCTGTTTGGTCAAACATATTAGGGTAAGTACCTGTTGGAAATGTATTAAAAGGACCTTGAGCACCACCTAAATAGATATCTTCAAATTGATTATCAGTAGCATCGTCATCACCATACGCCAAACCAACATAAGGTGTTACCCTAAAATGCAACATAGAAGGACTGCCTATATCACCTGTCCAGTTTTCATAACGGTAAAACATCTCTTTACCTCGAGTGTAGATATTCCAAAAAGATTGGTAGTCTTCTGGTGTATAACCGTCTTGCGACATTGTGGTCATACCGCCATTACCAGAATTAGCTGTTTGCGAATTGTAGTTTGTCTCATCAAGATTTTCTAAACTGTCGTTAGTACATGCTGTAAGGGTTAAGGCAATTACCCCCCACAAAATTTTAGTAAAATTTGTCATAAATAATTATTTTTAATTAGTAGCATGTAAATATACAAAAAAAATTTAACACGCTATTAAACAAAAGCAAAACAATACTACATAATTATAATAAAGAATATTGTAAACGTATTTATCTTATTACTTTTGTACATTATTTTATTTGTATGAAACTGAAAGTGAATAAGTATCTGGCTTTTTTTGTATTAACTTCTTTATCATTACTGTCGTGTTCGGTACAGCAGCAGCATAAACCTGCGAAAGTAAGTGTGGTTAAAAATTCTGAAGTGCAGCCGGTAAACAGAACACCACAACCTGTGGAGCAACCCACTAAAGTAGAGAATTTAAAAATCGATTTGCCTGAAGTAAACCGGGAATTCCGTGCTGCCTGGGTTGCTACTGTTGCCAACATCAATTGGCCAAGCAGTAGAAATTTATCGGTACAGGAACAAAAAAACGAAGCCCTTCGTATTTTAAATTTATTGCAGGAAACAAATTTCAATGCGGTTGTTTTTCAGGTACGTCCGTCTGCCGATGCTTTGTACAAAAGCAATTACGAACCGTGGTCCTATTACTTAACGGGCGAAACAGGTAAAAGTCCGTCACCTTACTACGATCCGTTGGAATTTTGGGTAGAAGAAGCGCACAAACGCGGTATGGAACTGCACGTATGGTTAAATCCGTACCGGGCGCACCATTTAAGCGGCGGAAGCATCAACAGTGAATCAATGGTTAAAAAATCGCCCAGTAACATTGTAAAACTTAAAAACGGTATGTATTGGTTCGATCCCGCAAGTACCAAAACCCAGGATCATGTTTCTAATGTGGTAAAAGATATTGTATCGCGTTATGATATTGATGCGGTTCATTTTGATGATTATTTTTATCCGTATGCATCGTACAACGGTGGTGCCGATTTTCCAGATACCGCTTCATGGAATGCTTATAAAAACAACAACGGAAATCTATCAAGAGCCGATTGGCGCAGAGATCACGTAAACAAATTCATTGAGCGGATCAACAAAGAAATCAAACAAGAAAAACCATATGTTAAATTCGGTATCAGTCCATTTGGAATCTGGAAATCGGGTTATCCTTCGGGCGTTGTAGGATCGTCACAATACGATGAATTATATGCCGATGCCAAATTATGGTTAAACAAAGGGTGGATCGATTATTTTTCGCCTCAATTATACTGGCCGATTAATTCGCAAAGACAAAATTTTCAGGATTTGTTGGAATGGTGGCAGGAAGAAAACACGCAAAACCGCCATTTGTGGCCTGGGTTAAATACCGTTGAAGTAAAAGCTAATAATCGTGCTACCGAAATTGCCGGTCAAATACAGATCACCCATCAGGTATTGAATAAAAACAGTGTGGGCGCCATACATTACAGTGTTGCTGGTTTAATGAACAACCGCGAAATGGTTGAAACCTTAAAGAAAGGTGCTTATAAAGAAAAAGCTTTAATTCCTGCAAGCCCGTGGATGCAAACCGAAAAATTACCTGTGCCTGCGTTAAAAGTTCAAAACGACGTGCAAGATGTTCTGGTTTCTTGGAATATTGATGATGTGAGCAAAGTGGTGCAATGGGTGCTTTATACCAAATACGACAACCAATGGAGTTACGAAATTGTAAACCGTACTACGTACACCACCAAAATTGCAAAAAACAAAAACGGCAAAACCTTAAATACCGTTGCTGTTAAGGCTATTGACCGATTAGGTAACGAGAGTACGTACGCTGCTAAAAAGATTTAAAATGAAAACCTACATTGTTTTTTTACGCGGAATTAATGTTTCGGGTAAAAACATTATTAAGATGATTGATTTAAAACATGAGTTAAACAAAGTGTTTACTGATGTAGTGACTTATATTCAAAGCGGAAACATTGTTTTAAAATCTAATCTCGAAAAAAAAGAGGTTGAAATACGAACAGCACAAATCATTTCGGACGCATTCGGCCTTACTATTCCTGTTTTTTGTTTGGATCTTCCACAAGTACAAAGTGCTTTAGAAAACAATCCGTTTACTGCAGATGCTCCTCCAAATAAGGTTTTTATTACCTTTTTAAACGAACAGCCAAAAACAGAATTGCTTACTGAATTAGAAAGGGTAGATTTTGGTAAAGATGTATTTAAAATTATAAAGGGCGTTCTCTACTTTTACCTGCCCAACGGAATGGCCGATTCTAAACTATCGAATACTTTTTTCGAAAAAAAATTAAAGATTGTTTCAACAGGTCGAAATTTAAATACCATTAATAAGGTTATTTCAATTGCCAGCACATTGTAAAAACGGGTACTCCATACGCAATATGGGTACCTTTTCATTACTAACTTTTGTAAAACTAGCCTGATTATTCAGTAAAACACTTTGGCACTTTAATTGTATTTTTTTTACAAACTGTTAAAATAAATTGTTATGAAAAAGAATATTTTATTAGGTGCATTTGTTGCTTTATTTTTAATGGGCTGTAACAAAAAAGAAACTTCAATTACAGAAGAAACAACAATTACAGCCGATACGTTACAGCAACAAACTAACGAAAATGCTAGTAGTCATAATGCCCAAAATTCGTTAGACTGGTGGGGAACTTATCAAGCAACATTACCATGTGCCGATTGTCCGGGAATTAACACAACCATTACTTTAAATAAAGATGAAACGTTTAAGTATGTTGCCGAATATTTGGAAACATCGGTAAAAATAGAAGAAACCGGCAATATAATGTGGCATGATGACGGATTGATTGTGCATTTGAAGGGAAAAGATATCGACACCAAACTGAAAGTTGTTGAAAACGGATTGGTTGGTTTGGATACAAGCGGCAATGAAATTGAAGGTCCTTTAAAAGAACATTACAACTTTAAGAAGGTAAATTAATTTACATGAAATAAAAAGGGGGAACTTTCATTGTTTCCCCTTTTTATTGCTTTAATCATCATCTTCTAATTCAAACAACTCATCGACTTTCATATTAAATATTTTTGCAATTTTTAAAGCTAAAACCGCCGAAGGAATATATTTTTTAGTTTCGATAGAATTTATTGTTTGTCGCGATACTCCTACCTTTTCGGCTAAATCGCCTTGTGTAAAGTTATTTCGTGCACGCTCTATTTTAATGTAATTCTTCATTTTCTAACGATTCTTTTAACTTGCTTCTTTCTTTAAAGAAAAGCAATGTATTAAAAAATAAAACAGTCATAATGATACTTCCTGCCGATTCAAAATTATTATTTTGATCCCATAAAAAATAATTAAGCAGTGGTTTTGTAATAATTAGAAAAACCCCGACTAATAAACTATATACTGTTGTTTTTAAGCGGATACTATACAACATTTCATCGTCATCTTTGTATCTGGAAAAAACCAGGAAAACAAAAGCCAAAGATACAGTGAATTCAAAAAATAGTTTTTGAATGACGCTATTATCAAATAAATGAATATTTAATAAAGAAACAATTACGGGCAGGAGAATTAAAGGGATACTTAAATACTTAAAATATTTAGGCAGTAAAAAGATTGTCTTCATAGTATATCTTTTAATTTTCGGATAATTCTTTTCTCAAGGAATAGCGTTTCATTTGAAACATGAATATTTGAAAAAATAACATTACCATAATAATTTGTCCTGCTTTAATTTCTTGTATTTCATCGTTAAAAATAAAATAATCTAAAATTGGCGAAAAAATCAAATATAAAGTTCCAACCAACAATGCATGCATCACAAGTTTTAAACGAATTTCTAGCATCATTTCGTCATCGTCTTTATACTTTGAAAATTGAATTAAAAACAACGCCAAACACATTAAAGGCATTAAAATATTTTTTAACAACTGCTTTGTTTCTGGTTCATTAGAAAAAAGGTCTAGGCTGCCAGCGATAACCATAAAGGCTATTATTGCAATAATTAGTACAAAAGCTACTGTTCTTAATTTTGCTGAAAATAAAATGTTTGTGTTCATAATTAATCGTTATTAGTTATTTCTTTTTTTGATTTATAAATACTATTTCCTAGGTTAAAAAGCATCCATAATAATACCATACCTAAAATACCATGCGCATGAAAATTTACACTTTCTATTCCAAATAATTCAAATACTGCCATAACTAATAAATAGCCTATTGCGTATATTATTCCTTGTACACATGCAACTAATCTAAACTTTAAATACATCTCGTCACCATCGTCTTTCGTCCATTGGGTCATAAAAAGTGTGAATAATCCTACTAATAATATACTTCCAGCTAGTTTAAGCCAACTTTTAAAGCTTTCGTATTCATTAAAATTTAGTGAGTTAAGCAAGATAATCATTAATAAAGGGACAAAAATGATCACCAAACTAATCCAAATTTTACTTCTGGGAATTAACTTTCTTTTATCTCTCATAACAGTTAAGTTTATTTGCTACAAATATAAACAAACTTTTCAATTTGTAAAGTAAACTTTACTATTAGTGATAAAAAAAGTCGATATGCTGTAATAACATACCGACCTTGGAAATATAGTTAGTTTAATTTTATTTATGCTGCTGCAGGCAATTCGCGGGTTAACCAGCCTCTGCGGCTTGCTGTTGCTATGGCATAAGGTGTAATCCAAAATAGGGTAAAAAGATAAAATATGCTGTAAGTGTAGGCTAAAAATGCTTCGGCTAAATTATATTTTTTAGCATAAAAGAACATTTGTAAACTTGAAAAGATTAAAATACCTACCAAACTGGTACAAACATATAATATAGGATGCGTTACAATAAAAAACAACAGCAACAGCAGTAACGGATAAGCCATTATAACTTTTAACCATTGCATGCTTAATAAAATACGAGGCCCTATGGTTGATTCTGATCTGAATTTACTGTATGCAAATTTACTCATCATAATGTTTTCACGTACATTGCTTCGTTCCCAACGAACAAACATTTTGTAAAGACTTTTATATTTTTCGGGAATGTTGGTATATACATACGCATTCTTCTGAAACAGTACATGCAGTCCTTGTTTTAAAATCATGTTTGTTATGGCACGATCTTCCCCAATATCACTTGGCTGCCCCATAAAGGTTTGGTTCATCCAATCTTCCAAACAATTCATCACGGCATCTCTTCTATAAGCCGCCAAAGCGCCCGGCGTACATAATACCGAACCTATAGCACTTTGAGCCGATCGTACAAATTCAAAACTGAACACAAAACTTACGTTTAACATTTTTGGTATTAAACCGTTTTTCTTGTTCAACACTCGTACATTTCCAGCCACTGCGCCACATTTGTCATTAGTTGCAAACGGACTTACCAGATTGCGTAAGGTATCTTCTTTTACAATAGAATCGCTGTCTACCGTAACAAAAACATCTCCTTTTCCGGTGGTAAAACCGCGGTAAAGTGCATGACGTTTCCCTTTGTTTTCGGGTTGTTGGTAAATGGTTAACCTGCTTCCTAAAATTTCTTTTGCTTTCAGCATCCATTGCCAGGTATCGTCTTTACTGCCGTCATCTACAGAAAGTATCTGCAATTTTTCGGGAGGATAATCGCTATCTGCCAAACTCAACAAGGTTTCGTACACTAATTTTCCCTCGTTATAAGCCGGCACAATTACCGTTACACTTGGTAACAGTTCGTCTGCAACAGGTTTTACAGCCTTATATTTAATGTAAAGTACAATTAAATAGGTTAAAAACGCCAGCTGCAATACCAGTAAAAAGGTTGCCACATAGTTAATTGCGGCTCCCCACCAGGTATTCATGCGTTCAAAATGAAGTTGGGTTAGTTCGGGTTGAAATTGAACAAAAAACCAAACCGAAAGAAACATCAAACTAAATGTTACACCAACTACCAAATAATCTTTTTTCTTTAAAGAATTTCGTGTGATGCTTTCTATAAAATTTGATCGTTCTGTTTTTTTGGTTTGAAGTGGATCTCTAACGACGGTTAAATGAGGATGCACAGATTTTGAATCAAATGCATTATTTGTTGATATAGACGGCATATAATTAAATTTTGTTGATCTCTGTAAATGATAAGAGGTACTTATTGTTCAAAACAATTTTCAACTATTGTGCCATTAGGATTTTTAACAAAAAAAGCCCGTATTTTAAGAGTTCTGCAAAATATACGTGTAGACCTGAAACTCAATGTGAGGTGTTTCCCCATGCCAAATCCCCAATGTTAAAAAGTTTTTTTAACAGCTTATTTAACGTTGCATTTAAATTTTATAAACGTGCAATTGCAGTCTGTATGTGAAGTAAAAATTATTTCAACTGGAAATCAGTTACAGTAAGATCGTAATATCCGCCGCCAACAACATCTGTTTTATACGCAACGGTATAATATACTTTTTCGGGATAATGATACTGTTGGTTATACTTAATATCCATAGTAACACCGTAAATTTCGCTTGGTTTATTTTTTAGCGAATTTTGCACATCATCTTCTATTCTTTTAAAGATATCATCTATAGAATACGGATAAGCTCCTTGATTGTCAGAACTTACAAACATACCGTTTTCAACTTCAATCGTACTGGTTTGCGGACCTGTTGCCGATGAGAAATAATACAGTTTATACGAATAATTTTGGTGGTTTGATTTTTCCCATAAAGTCCGTTGCTGGTCAAATTCTTGCTGGTTGTACTTTAAATAAAAAACATCATCGGTATCATCATCACAGGTCATTGCGGTACAAAGCGTGAGTAACGAAGTAAGAAGTAATATTTTTTTCATATAAATGTATTTAATGCTAAATATACAAAAAATCCGCTATCAAACGATAACGGATTTATAAGTTTACGACTGATAATTCACAAAAAAGTCGTGCAGCGTACGGATTCCTGTTCCCGTTCCACCGTGTCCTTTATAATTTTCAGGTGCTTCGGTAAATGCTGGTCCGGCAATATCTATATGCACAAAAGGCGCTTTGGCAAAATGTTCTAAAAACTTACCAGCAGTAATGGTTCCTGCCATGCGTCCGCCAATGTTTTTTAAATCGGCACAGCTCGATTTTAACTGTTCTTTGTAATCATCCCATAAAGGCAAATGCACCATGCGTTCGTACACTTTTGTACCTGCATTTAACAAAGCATTATTTACCTCATCGCCTGCATTACTCATCATACAGGCAGCACGTGAACCTGCAGCAATTAATGCCGCACCGGTTAATGTTGCCGAATTTATAATTAGTTCAGGATGGTATTTTGTTGCATAGCTAATGGCATCAGCCAAAATCATACGTCCTTCGGCATCGGTATTTAAAACTTCAACCGTAGTTCCGTCCATCATGGTAACAATATCACCTGGAGCGTACGCATCGCCACCCGGACGATTGTCTGTAGCAGGTATCAACCCAATAATATGAATATTCAGTTTGTTTAACGCGGCTGCGTAAACCGTTCCTGCCATCATTGCTGCACCACCCATATCCGATTTCATTAAATCCATTGAGTTTGGAGTTGGTTTTAAAGACAATCCGCCGGTATCGTAAACAACACCTTTACCAACCAGAACAATTGGTTTTTTGTTGATTGGGTTGGCAGGTTTGTATTCCATTACCGTAAATGTAGGCGGTTGAACAGATCCTTTATTTACAGCCAGCAACCCGCCCATTTTTAAAGCTTCTATTTCTGATTTACGAAAAACTTCCACATGAAATTGGGCTTCATCGCCTATCTCCTGAATTTCTTTTGACAGTTGGTTTGCCGTTAAAAACGAATTTGGTTCGTTCACCATATCGCGCGCCCAGAAAACCGCTTTAATTACATTGTTCATTTGGTTAATTTCTGCAGCAGAAACATCACCCACTATAAAGATATTTTCTAAAGCATATTCACGCTCGTCGGCATCTTTAAAATATTTTAAAAACTGATAGTTCGATAATGCCAAACCTTCTGCCAATGCCAAAGTAGTTTCGCCAGATCCGATAATGCTGATGTCTGTTGTTTTTTTGTCTAATTTTTGTCGGATATTAAAACCCGCAACGCGCATTTTTTCCAAATCGCTGTTTTCTTTTACAAAAAAGTAAAACTGGCTGCCTATTTTTATAAAATCTTCTTTTACTTCTGCTGATTGAAAGGTTTTCAAAGCCTCACTAACGTAATCAGGTGTTTGACTATTTAAAGTAGTTTGTCCGTTTACAACGTAAACAAAAGCAGTTCCTTTAATTTCTTGAGATAACTGTAACATGGTTTGTTTAATTTTGATTTCAAAAATAATACATTTAATTTTTTAAATAAACCTTTATCTTTGATTCTATATAAATTATCCTAATGAAAAAATCTGCAGTAAAATTACTTTTATCGTTTTTCATAATTAATTGTTACCTAACGGTGAACTTATTATACGCACAGAAAAAATCAACAAGCGTATCAACCGATCATAAGATTACCGAAAAAGTTTTACAGGATATTTTAAACCAAAACAAACATTTTGCTGCACAAGGCAAAGTTGCCGATTACATTCCCGAATTAGGAAAAATGAGTGCCGATGCTATTGCATTTTCTGTAGTGGACACCAACGGAAAAGTTATTAATGTGGGCGATACAAACAAGAAATTCACCATGCAGAGTATTTCTAAAATTATTGCTTTAATGGTGGCTGTTCAGGAAAATGGCGAAGAAACAGTTTTTAAAAACATGGGGTATTTTGGATCTGACAAACCTTTTAACCATTTTGGAAATTTGGAAGTGTCGGGCAAACCATTGAATCCCATGATGAATGCCGGAGCCATTTTAACGGTATCTATGATTGATCCCCAAGGCGAAACCGCGTTCCAAAAAGTTTTAAAAATGATACGTTACATTACCAAAAACAATGAAATTTCTTTGAACAATGCAGTGTACTTGTCCGAAAAAGAAACGGGGCACCGCAACCGTGGTATGTTTTACATTATGAAAAACAGCGGATTGACACAGGGTAACGAAGATCAGTTGGATGCCTACTTTAAACAGTGTTCTATTGAAGTTACCGCTGAAGATTTGGCGAAAATAGGTTACTTTTTTGCCAATGAATGTATTCGGTTTGATGGCGATGCAACGTATAAAAATGTCGATTTATCAAAATTGATTCAGTCACAAATGCTGGTTGCCGGTATGTATGAATTTAGTGGCGAATATGCCCGCAGAATTGGTTTGCCTAGCAAATCGGGTGTTGGTGGAGGAATTACCGTAAGTGTTCCGGGTAAAATGGGAATTGGCGTTTTTAGTGCACCTTTAGACAGTCATGGAAATTCGGTTGCAGGTTATCAGATGATTTTAGATTTTTCGAAAAGATTTCATTTGAACATCTTTCAACCTTAAAATAGATTTGCCACAGATGCACGGATTAATTTTCATTACATAAAACATTGTTTTTTAAGTCGTGTTAAACCTCGTCAGTTCCAACTTATCGCAAACTTAAACTTAACTTCTCGATACGCTACGCTACTCGAAGTGACGGAAAGATACTTAAATTTTTTCCACAGATGCACGGATTAATTTTCATCACATAAAACATTGTTTTTTAAGTGGTGTTAAACCTCGTCAGTTCCAACTTATCGTGAACTTAAACTTAACTTCTCGATACGCTACTCGAAGTGACGGAAAGATACTTCAATTACTTCATCTGCCTAAAAGTCAAACTTATTCTGGGTTCGGTTACTTTAACAGTCGGTGCAATTCTATGCAACCAGTATTTCTGGGTTTCGCCTTTCATTTCAATTAACGATCCGTTCGGTAAATTAAACTGTCTTTTTTCAGCAGTAAGCTTGTGTTTAAAATCGAATCTTCGTTGCGCTCCCAAGCTTAAACAAGCTATAGATCCGTTATCAACCAGATCTTTTTCACCATCGCTGTGCCAAGCCATACCTTCTGATCCATCGTGGTACAGGTTTAGCAGGCACGAGTTGTACATACTGTCGGTATACAATTCTACCAATTGTTTTAAGGCAAGCAATTCTTCAATCCAAGGCGATGCAATCTTGGTAGCACCCGAATAGGTATATTCAAACGCTTTTGATCCGTACCAGGCTACTTTTCTTTTGGTAATAATTTCTTTACCGTAAATAACCGATTTATCGTGATACCATTCTATTTTCTCCATTAATTCGTTAAAAAAATGAGTCGCTTCGCCTGCATCCAGTAAAATACCGTGATAAATTACTTCGCCGTTGAAAGGCAATAAATTATCATCTGCAGCGTTGTTCGTAAATAAATCCATGATAATAAATCTGTTAGGCAAATATACTTATTTCATTTTTTTGTATCTTCATAAAAAATATATCAATTAAATTTTAAACTTATGAAAAAACTTATTTTATTATTTACATTTATTAGTTTGATATCATGTAATGATGAAGAAAACTTTACGCGGGCGAATATTTCGGGCGAATGGAAAATGACAGCTTATATGGGTTTTGTATCCGAATTACCGCAGATTGAGAAAGGTTCGGTTGTTTGGAATATTGATGCCACAAACATTGCAATGACCAACAACAGTGAATATGCTTATGTTAGCAGAGAAGGAACTTTTGGCTATTTGTGGATAAATGCACAAACTATTTTAATTAACTACCCCGATTTTGCCGCATACTACAAAGTTAATTTATCAGACGGCAAATTGCGTTTAACACAAACGGTTGCGCCTGGAGACCCGGAAATTTCAGATCAGCCTGTTCTTGAGTTTGAAAAATAAAAAAAAGACTGTCCTAAAAAGTTGAATAACCTATAGGTAGAACTTCTTAGAACAGTCTAGTATTTGTAAAAACCAGTATTAGTTAATTAAGCTTGCCAGAATGGTTACGGCTTCTGCAGACAAATCAGATTTTTTTGTTGTGGTAACTTCTTTGGCTGCATTAATAAACGTGCCGTACTTTGATTGCCCTAATGCAGATGAAATTTGCCCTAGCGCATTGCTTTTGTATCCGTTTAATTTTGTTTGATAATCGGCTGTATTTGCCAGATTACTTAACGAATTATACTGCTGTACGTAATTAGTTAAAGCCGATGTAACTTTTGTTGCCTGAGTAGAACTTAAGTTCATTGCACCTAAAATAGTGTTTATTTCGGCTACCGTATTTGCAACGTTAGCTACCTTGTTTACTCCGTTTGCAATGTTTGTAAGGTTAGCTGTAGACGAACACGCTGCCAAAGTTGCGATACTGATCGCAAATAAAATTTTTTTCATTTTTTCTGTTTTTACAAAGATAGATACACCGCAGTAGTATCTTAAAACGAATTACCTCTTTTTTTTCAGTATTCACCACAAAAAAATACCTTGTGCATTATTAAACTGCTTCTACTTCGTAATATTCTGTAATAAACTGTAGTGAGATTAATTCGCTGTCAAAAATCTGAACCAGACATTCTTCTGCCAAGTTCACAAATAAATCTATCAATTGTTCATTAGGCAAATGGCTTTGAAAAAATTTCCCTTCCGGATTTTCGTCGCAATCACAAGTATCCACTACTACAGCCAAATTAATAAATGTGGTTACAAAAGTAAATTTGTTAAGATATTCTTCTTTGGTAAAAACCACTTTTAAATATACATTGTCGTGTGCCTTTGCAATAAACAACGATTTTACATTTTCGTTTAAAAAAGTTGCATTTACAGCTTTAAAATAATTGATAAAATTTTGACTTTCGTCTGTTGCATGAAAATAATTTTCGGTCATAATGGTACATTTTGTTTAGTTGATTCTCTAAATATACCGCTTAACATTTAGGTACTATTATTTTAAATGTTAATTTATAAATTTTAACAAGACATATCTGTTTAACGACAAACAACGTCATTTTAAAGAAGGAAATTTGAAATAAAAAAAAAGAAATATGCTTACTTATTACAGACACCAATACGAATTGTTACAGTTGAACCTTAAAATTGTAAACTGTAATTTAGAAAAACTCACGTGGCTTGAAATTAACGATGAAGGTATGATGAAAATATATCAGGATCAGTTAAACAGCTTGGAATTTGAAAAAGAATGTTACCTGAATAATTTATTGCGCAGTTTAAGCAAAACCATACTTACCCAAAAAAATATTGCCGAAATAAAATGCTGTTACGAATTAATTGAAGAACACAGCAAAAAACATCACAGCCTGCTTTTTAAAACCCATTTAAACCGCACCATTGAACAACATCAGAAAAAGTACGGTGATTACCTTTTGCGCAACCAGTTGAAAAAGGCGGTAGAGCTTGAAAAAATGATTAATGTATTAGAACGTGTAGCGTAATTATTTACGCTGTACGTTTTCATACTCGTTTAACTTTAAATCTTTAAAGGATCCTTTTTTAGATTTTATTTTGTTTAAGTGATATTCCTTACCATTAACTTGCACTAAAATTTCGTTTTCAAGAATGGTGTATTTAGTATTCTTTATGCTAAACGACAAGGTATTTTTTTGTTGGTTATACATAAAATCATCCATATAACTTAACTCAACTTTATCTTCTTCATCGGTAAAAACATACAATAAATCGTTGCCCATACTGCTCATTAAATACATTTTTTTTTCGTTTTCAAAAACAAAAGTTACTTCAGGGTTATTGCCTTCTGCAAATGATTGATAACTAGCAGTAACCGTTTTACCTTTTCCACTTTTCTGAACGGTGTAATCTACAAAAATACCCGTATAGGCTTCTTCTATAATTTCGATAGGAACCGGTGTATTGTTTTCAACAACGTAAGTAGAGAATTCATGCCAACAGCAGCCACTTTTCGTCATGGTTGACAACTGTTTTTTATCATAATCAACAGCAAACATACCACAATTGCTTGAAGCCAGCTCGGTAAAACTTTCGTTTATTTCAAAACCTTTTTTTGATGCCAGATAAACATTGTAAGACGGTCCGCCGTAACAGCTGAAATATCCTGAACGCAGAGCGATATCTTCTATTCCATCAAAATTAAAATCCTCAAAAATAAGCACACTCTGTTCACCATACGGCAGTTCTTTTATGTTGACACTTACTGTTGTTGACGCATTGTAATCTGAATTAAAAACATTATCGAAAGCTTGTTCTGAAAAAACCAATTTACCTGTTTTTTTATCGTATAAATTTAAAGAGCAGTTGGTTTCCAAATCGCCGTGTAATGAACTATTCCTGATGAGTTTGCCTGTGTAGCTATCGGAAAAATCCGTCAAAGCAATTTCCTCGCTTTTCTGTGCAAAAGTTGCTAATGATAAAAAGCATAAAAGAACAGTAATTTTATTTTTCATTTTTTCTATTAAAGATACACAAAACAATTCAACCTTTAAAATATACAGTTCATCACATATTCTTTTAAATTTAACTTAAGTAAAGATATTTTTGAAGAAAAAAAGATGAGAAAGAATAAAATAGATCTAAAACGAATAATTGTCTTTGTTGTAATTGCAGTTGCATGCTCTAATATCTTCAGGTTTAATATTTTTGGAACAAAAGAATACTTACAGCAACTGCCAGCTTGGATTTTTTTACTTTTAACGGCATTACTTGAAGGCAGCGGTGTTTTTATTGGCGCTTTACTGGCAATTTATTTAATAAGGAAAGAACGAAAAACCTGCATTTCGTTTTTTGGCACCTCTACAATAAAAAGTGTAACAATGCTGCTTATTCCAATGGTTTTACTCACAATTATAGGTGTAAAAAACTTCTACGGTATAAACACTCATTTATATGGATTTTTTGCGGCTGGCGTAAGTTTAATTTACTGTATCATGGAAGAATTGGGTTGGCGGGGATATTTGCAGGAAGAACTTAAAGATTTAAAGCCATTACAAAGGTATTTTATTATTGGAACTATTTGGTACACATGGCATTTAACTTTTTTAACCAAAGCTACTTTCTCTGAAAATCTTTTCTTTTTAGCAATGATGTTATTAGGCAGTTGGGGAATTGGTCAGGTTGCTACATTAACAAAATCTGTTGTGGCAAGCGCGTGTTTTCACATGATTATTCAAATTATGATGTTTAATGGGTTGATAAAAAACGGACTCACAAATTCGCAAAAACTAATGGTATTAGGAACATCGGTTTTGTTTTACATTTTAATCTTAAATAAATGGAAATATCAACACACAAAATGTTAGCAGATTAAATAACGTATTTAAAAACTACACTAAAAATACCTAAAAAAAAGTATTAAAAGATACCATACAACAGGCAGGCTTTCTACCCAAAACAAGGTGTAATATTTAGAACGACGCTCGTTTACAAAATAAGTCCAAAAAAAGATCAGGGCACATAAAATTAAATTTATAAGCCATTGGTTGCTGTAATAACCTTGTTTTAAGAATTCCAAACCATAAAAAACCGGCAGCAGACTGTAAATGTACCATTTGGTTTTTTTTACGCCAATAAGCTGCGGAACGGTTTGCAGTTGGGTAGCATCGTGTTTTAAATCGTTTATTTCAAAAATTAAAATCAATACCAGCGTTAGTATAAATCGCTGTAAAAACTTGTAAATAACATCAATTCCTACAGCTACATCAGCATTAAGTAGTGGTAAAAATATGGTTACCCCTGCCCAGCAAATACTTACAATGTATATTTTTATTCCGGCAAAGTTCCGCAGATTGGGCAACGATTTTGAAAACGGAATCACATACATTACACTTAACAAACAAAAAAGCAGCGTAACAAGCTGTGTTTTAAAATTTAACTGAAAAAACAGATAACCACAAAGACACAAAAACAAAAAAGTAAGTAAAATAATGGCTTTAAGCGACTTTTTATAGTGTTTGTTTTTTAATATAAACGGCAAATATTTTATAATGTTGTACGATGCCGATGTGCCGCAAAACACAAATAAGGTTACTACTACATCAACAGGTATTTTACAAAAATAGAACGTCATTTGCACTAAAGCTGTAGTAGCTAAAGCAACATGTAAACTTGCGTTTATATACCAGTCGAATATTTTTTTTAATAATAACATACAGCTGTTTTCACGAAGATATCCATTTTTTAAGTCTGTAAAAAAACTTTCTAAAGCATTACAAATTTAACAGAATATCTTTAATCAGCTAAAATAGTACTATAATAAAAAGACGCTGTCCTGAAAAGTGTTCAACGTTGTCATTACGAGCTTGTTTCTGACACGAGCTTGCGAACTGACGAAGTAATCTCATTATATTGATTTTTAAACCTTAATGAGAAGCTGACACGAGCTTGTGAACTGAACGAAGTTAAATAAATTCAGCTTGACAAACGCAGACTTTTAGGACAGCCTCTTTAAAATATGAAAAATAAATACGCTTTATTTTACATCCCACCAAACACGAGTATTTTCATCATCGGCACCACCCATATTGCTTACGGCATCTTGATAATTACTGGTATTCTGGCGTTTAACGTCTTGCGGATAAGGGTAACGAACCGGCATTTTACCATCGTTATACAACCCAGGTTGTAACGGTAATTCAGGATAACCTGTTCTGCGGAATTCCAACCACTGCTGATTGTCTGTAAAATACAAAGCAAAATATTTTTGAAGCATAATCTGCTCTAACGTATTTTTATACGCTGTTTTTTCGTTATCGAAATAATTGGCTGGCAGGGCAATGTTCCAAATATCCATAGCGGCTTTTGTTCCTTGCTTAAAATGTGTTTCCGCATCTCCTGAAATCAATCCTTTAAAAGCTAATTCCGCTTTAATAAATTCAATTTCGGCATAGGTCATAATAATGTTTTTCATTGGCGCAACTGCCGTGTTGTTATTTGGTGCAGAAGGATTGTAATCGATAGCACCTTCGTTAAACGAATAGCCAGACGGAATTCCTTTATAACCAATATCCTTTTTGTTTTTATCGGTTGCTTTTGTTGCCCAAAACGGTAAACGCGGATCGTTCCATTCCAGTAACTGGTCTACAAAAAAGGTAGAAAGTTTTTTATCGGCTGCATAATCCTGAATACGAGGCCAAGGCGTGGTATTAGGCGAAACACCGGTATTGATCAAAATGGCATCATCGGCAGATGAGCTGAACACCGGATATGTTGCCGGATCATTTAAAATGGTATTTATTTTTGCAATTGATTCAGCAGGTTGCACATCGCTTAAACGCAATAGCATACGTAAATGCAATGAATTGGTCAGTTTTTGCCAGCTTGCAACGGTTGATGCTCCTCTGTCTCCATACAATAAATCGGGAGCATAAATTAAGGATTTCGATGTATCGTACAAACTGTTTGCTTGTTCCAGATATTCTAAAACCGCCTGGTAAATTACCTGTTGGCGTTGAAATTTTGGCTTTACAATACCTTCGTCACCTTTTAATGCTTCTTCAAACGGAATGTCACCAAAAACATCGGTAAGATTGGCAAAACTCCACGCTTTTAAAGTAAGTGCAATTGCCTGGTAATTTACGTCGCCCGCTGCAATAGAGGCTTTTTCCATTTCGTCTATATTTTTTAACCAACGGTAATGGTTATCCCACATAGTTTGCCCAATGGCATCACTAATCCAGTAGCGGTGATAACCTAATGCATCGTTAGATGGGTAAGGCACAATGCCCTGCATAAAATGTGCTGTACGGTGATGCCATGCCGAGTAAGAATTATGATTGGTTAACCCATATAAAATAGGATTTAACAACGATGCCGGACTAATGGTTTCTAATCGGTTGGGGTCGGTGTTAATTTCCTCGAATTCAGCAGTACAGTTGTATAAGCTTGTAGCTGCAATTAATGCTAATATGCTGTATTTTATTTTTTTCATACGTATATATTTATTTTTTTATTGGTTATATGGAATCGCGTTATCTTCATTGGTGTTTGTTTGTAACAAACAGTTTGTACATGGCAATTTCATGATATTATAAACTTACTTTTAAATTAAAGCCATAAGTTGCTGGCGATGGCAATTGGCCCATTTCAACTCCGGGAACCATATTTACTCCGTTTAAGGCTGCTGTTTCAGGATCATAAATTGGGAAATCGCTCCATGTGTAAAGGTTTCTACCAAATGCACTTACTGTTAATCCTTTTAATTTATGACGCTCTAAAAACGATTTCGGGAAGCTGTAAGAAATGCTGATTTCACGAAGTTTTACCCAGGTAGCATCAAACGTGTTGGCTTCTACATTGGCACGACGGTAATATTCTGAATAATAATCAGGTACTGCTACTTTTTTGGTATTTGGCGAGTAAGAACCATCGGCGTTTTGCACCACGCCATCACCAATAATGTAACCGTCTTCACGACCAGGTAATGATCCGTTTAAGTGTCCGTGCTCCATCATTTTGTGGTATGATTGCGAATATAATTTTCCGCCAAAAGATCCGTCTAAAGTAACACCTAAACTCCAGCCTTTATAAGTAAAGTTGTTCATCCATCCGCCTTTCCAATCGGCATATGCGTTTCCTTGATAGGTCTCTTCTTCTGGACGCACAGGTAAACCTGTATTGGCATCATAAATGATTTTTCCTTCTTCGTTACGAACAAATCCGTAACCGTACATATCTCCGGTAGAACCACCTACTTTACCAATAATTGACACGGTACCCGATGTTGCCAATACCTGCTCTTCTCCTCCTTCAATACCCGCTGCCAGTTCTAAGATTTCGTTTTTGTTTTTAGCGTACGTAAAAGTGGTTTTCCACTGAAAGTTTTTAGTTTTAATGGGTGAAAGGTATAACATTGCTTCGATACCGCGGTTTTGAACTTTACCTGCATTGATGTACTGACTTGAATATCCTGTGGCATAATCTAACGGTACACTCAAAATCTGGTTGTCTGATACGGTATTGTAGTAAGCAACATCAAACCCTAAACGATCTCCAAACAAACGGGCATCGATACCAAATTCTGTTGAAGTAGTTTCTTCTGGTTTTAAATCAGCATTAAACAATTGATTATCTGTAATGGCTGATCCCACAAACGGACTGTTGTCGTAATACTTGCTTATAATGTAAGGTTGTGAATCGTTACCTACCTGTGCCCAAGATGCACGCAATTTGGTAAAATCAATCCAAAGAGGCATTGCCACGGCATCGCTTAAAATAAAACTCAAGTTTGCCGAAGGGTAGAAATAACTATTGTTTCCTTGTGGCAAGGTAGATGACCAGTCATTACGCGCAGTAAGATCCAAGAATAACAAATTACGGTAAGAGAATGATCCTAAAGCATATATACTGTTTACCTTTTTATTTGCATCTGCCGATTCTGTATAAACATTACTACTGGCGTTTGATAATTTATACACATCAGGTACTGCTAAACCGTTTGCAGAGGCGTCCATACGGCGGTATTTATTGCTCATGATGTTTCCTCCGGCAGATAAGCTGTAATTAAAATGATCGGTTTCATTGCCTTTATAAGTCAATAAGAAATCGGTGTTGATTTCCTGAGATTTAATCATTTGACGCTCATAATATCCCGTAGCAAATTTCACTAAATCGTACGGACGTTTTAATTCTCTGAATTCGTTTTGAGAGTTGATTCCCGAACGCATCATGAATTTTAAATTCTCGGTAAAATCAATATCTAAACTTAAATTCCCGGTAAAAGTATCACTGTTGTTACTGTTAATTACCTCGTTTACCAAAGCAAAAGGGTTATCCAAATAGGTACTAAACGGACTGTTTAATTGGGTTTTTCCTTCATCTAACCACATTTTTCGATACCAGTCTATATTGTTATTGGCATTGGTAAGAATCATAAAGTACGATATGGTGTGGTTGTTATATCCTGTTGAAGGCAGGTTGCCACTGCTGCGGTTGTAGTAATTTAATGTAGAATTTAATTTAACGCCTTTAGCAATCTCATAATTTCCTTTGGTTGATATGGCTACGCGTTCAAATCCTGTATTTGGCATAATCCATTCGTTATCAGAATAAGTGACCGATGCCCGCATAGCACCTTTATCGTTACCGGCAGCAAAAGACAAACTATTGGTTAATGTGGTTCCGGTTCTCCAGAAACCTTTGCGGGCATTGTCGTAATTTTGCCAAAGCGTACGTTGGGTACCCATTGTTCCTGTTGTGGGATCGTACTGATAATAATACTGTCCGTTAAAACGCGGTCCAAAGCCTAAATTACTTTGTGTGGCCGCACCGTCTTCACTTGCCTGATAAGAATAATACAGTTCGCCATTGCTGTTAAAAGCCTTTCCGGTACCTGACCCGTATTGTGTTTGCCAGTCTGGCCAGCGTTGAATAACATCGATACTTATGTTAGAATTAAAGGTAATGCCCAATCCTTGATTTTTTTTACCCGATTTTGTGGTAATCATAATGGCTCCGTTAGCAGCACGCGATCCGTACAAAGCCGTTGCCCCTGCACCTTTCAGAACCGTTACCGATTCGATATCTTCCGGATTGATGTCTGACATACCGTTACCAAAATCTACCGGAGAATCTGATGATAAATAACCGTTTCCTTCGCCCGAAGAAGACATTCCGGAATTAATTGGGATACCATCTACTACGATTAAAGCTCCGTTTTTGTTAGAATCAACCGAACGGTTTCCACGTAAAACCACTTGTGTAGATCCCATTGGTCCTGAGCTTGACGAAGTAAAACTCATTCCCGGAACTTTTCCTTTCATGTTATCTACCCAGTTGTTCGAACGGGCATCGGTGAAGGTTTCATTTGAAAGTTTTTGTTGTGAATAGCCCAATTGCTTTTCTTCACGGGCAATTCCAAGTGCTGTAATTACAATTTCATCTAATTGTCCTTCTGTATCTTCATGAAGAACAATGTTTAGAAAATTAGCACCAGTAATGGTCTGTGTTACATCGGCATATCCTAAATAAGAAAAAACCAGAGTGGCGTTTTCAGGAACTTCAAGTTCAAACACTCCCGATGCGTTTGTTTCTGTACCGTAATCTGCTCCTTTCACATAAACTGTTACACCTTCTAATGGTTGGTTATTTTTATCTACAACCTTTCCCGTAATAATTTTACCTGTTTGTTGTAATGCAATAACATTTTGTGAATGGGTGGGCGATGACCAAATGTACGATGTACTTAATGTTGCCGAGGCAAATAACATCATTTTTAGAAAATGAGCTGCCGTACGCGGATTTTTTTTCATTTCTTCTTTTACTAAAGATTAGTTAAATTTTGTTGATTAAAATGGTTAATGTGTTTGTTTTTTAAGCTCCACAAAGTACGTTTGATTTTTTGAAAGCCCCGTATTTGCTGCGGTTAACAAAAATTTATTTAAATGTGTACCAAGTGTTACGAAAAACACAGCACAGCAGATTTTTATTAATAATTTCTTAAATGCAGAAAATTTGAAAAGTTGACCGTGTGCAGTTCTTTTGCAAACAACAAATTTTTATACAACTATGAAAAAATTATTTTGTGCTTCATTTGTTCTTTTAGCTTTAACAAGTATTGCACACGCACAAGAAAAAGTAAAAGGAATTGTTTATGAAGATGTAAACAATAATGGTAAAAAAGACAAAAAAGAAAAAGGAATTGCAAATGTTTTGGTAAGTAACGGAATAGATGTGGTACCAACCGATAAAAACGGAAATTACGAATTAGATGTTACCAACGATTCTCCAATATTTGTGATTAAACCATCGGGTTATCAGTTTCATTTAGATAATTACAACTTGCCAAAATTTTACTATCTGCATAAACCGCAAGGCTCGCCACAAAGTAAATATCAAGGCGTTCAACCATCTGGTAAATTACCTAAATCATTAGATTTTGCTTTGGTTTCGTCTAAAGAATCTTCTCAGTTTACAGCTTTCACTTTTGGTGACCCGCAAGCTTATACCAAAGAAGAAGTTCAGTATTTCATCACCGGCGTTGTTAACGAAATAGATAAAAGCAAAGCTGTTTTTGGTATCAGTTTAGGTGATTTGGTGGGCGACGATTTATCATTGCATCCGGATTATAAAAATGCCATAAAGCAAATTGGCTTGCCATGGTACAATGTAATGGGAAACCACGATATGAATTACGACGCAAAAACAGACGAACTTTCTGACGAAACCTATGAATCAAATTTTGGCCCGAATAATTTTTCGTTCAATTACGGAAAAGTACACTTCATTATTTTAGATAACATATTGTATCCCGATCCGCGTGATGGTAAAAGTTATTGGGGTGGTTTACGCGAAGATCAGTTAAAATTTGTTGAAAACGATTTAAAGTTTGTACCTAAAGATCATTTAGTAGTACTTTCTTTCCATATTCCGTTAGAAGATAATAACAACGAATGGTTCAGAGCTACTGACCGCGAACGCTTGTTTGAGCTGTTAAAAGAGTTTCCGAATACCTTATCTCTTTCTGCACATACACACATTCAGCAACAAATTTTTTACGGAAAAGACAAAGGTTGGAAACAAGAAAAACCGCATCACGAATACAATGTAGGAACCACATCGGGCGATTGGTATTCTGGCGAAATGAACGAACAGGGAGTGCCTGTTTCAACCATGCGTGACGGTACACCGAAAGGCTATGCACTGATTCACTTTAACGGCAACAAATATGAAGTAGATTACAAAGTAGCAGGAAAACCGGCAACATATCAAATCAATGTATTTGCACCAAAACAAGTTTTTAAAGCAGAAAAAAGTCGTCATTCGTTTTACGCCAATGTTTTTATGGGAGTACCCGAAAACGAAGTTTTATACAGCGTAGATGGCAGCGAATGGAAAAAAATGAAATTCGCCAATGAAGGAGATCCAGCATACGAAAGCACCTTTTATAAATGGGATGTTTCAGAAACAGCCGTAAAAGGTCGCCGCCCATCAAAATCAATGTCATCAACACATTTATGGTCTGGCAAACTACCAACCCATCTTAATACAGGCGAACATACCATTAAAGTTAAAGCAACCGACATGTACGGCAAAGTACATTATGGCGAAACAATATTTAATATAACCGAATAGGTTTTTATTCATTTTCATCTGTTAAAGCCGGTCTTTAGAGATCGGCTTTATTTTTTTAAATCCATTATTTTAATTGTACGCTACTCGAATATTAACTTTCGTATCTTTGAAAAGACGAAAAATAGCATTTTATAAACCACAATTGATGATTAATGAACTCCAAAAAATAGAAAATTCCCTTTTTAATCAAATTCCTTTGAAAATTTCTAACATCATAGAAGACAGCGAAGCAAAAGAATATTACGGCTATGATTTTCAAGCAGGTAAATGGAAGCTAAAGTTTAGAAAAGCGAAGATAACACCCAAAAAAGTTGGACAATTTGTAACTTTATGGAAAAGAAATCTTCAAAATACAACAGAACCTTTTCAAGAATCGGATACATTTAATTTTTATATCATAGCAGTTGAAGAAAATGAAAAATACGGATTTTTCCTGTTTCCTAAAAACGAATTGATCAAAAGAAATATCTTAACCACAAGTTCTAAAACAGGTAAACGGGGTTTTAGAGTTTATCCGTCTTGGACTAAAACGACAAATAAACAAGCTGAAAAAACACAATCGTGGCAAACAATATATTTTCTTGACTGTACAGCGAACGATCCTAAAAATACTGATAAAATAAACACTATAATTAACCAATAAATGAATATGTTTACCGTGAAATAATTACGTTATATTACGCTTACTTCATTGCTTGATAACTTGTTGCTATTCACAACACTTTATTTTTTATTTTCGATAAAATTTATCAAATTTTAGTTGTATTTTTGCTTGCTTTAAACACAACTATAATTTTATTAGCAGCAGATGAAAACAAATGCTTTTGCTTTAAGACACATTGGTCCAAGAGCAACCGATTTACAACACATGTTTGATACTGTGGGTGTAAAAGATATGGATCAGTTATTGTACGAAACGTTCCCTGACAAAATTCGTTTAGAGAAAGATATCGTGTTAGATCCGGCAATGACAGAATACGAATACTTGGCACACGCAACTGCTTTAGGTGCACAAAACAAAGCTTTCAAATCAATGATTGGTTTAGGATATAATGAAGCTATTGTTCCAGCAGTAATCCAACGTAATATTTTCGAAAATCCAGGTTGGTACACTGCTTACACGCCTTACCAGGCAGAAATTGCTCAAGGTCGTTTAGAAGCTTTATTAAATTTCCAAACTACTGTTATTGAATTATCAGGAATGGAAATTGCTAATGCCTCTTTATTAGATGAGTCTACCGCAGCTGCCGAAGCTATGGCGTTGTTGTTTGATGTTCGCACAAGAGATCAAAAGAAAAACAACGTAAATAAATTCTTTGTTTCCGAAGAAATTTTACCTCAAACTTTATCGGTATTACAAACACGTTCAACACCAATTGGTGTTGAATTAGTTGTAGGAAACCACGAAACTTTCGATTTTTCGGAAGAGTTCTTCGGAGCAATCTTACAATACCCTGGAAAATACGGAAACGTTTTCAACTACGAAGCTTTCATCAACCAGGCACACTCAAAAAACATTACAGTAGCAGTTGCTGCTGACATTTTATCATTAGTTCGTTTAAAATCTCCAGGTGAAATGGGAGCCGATGTTGTGGTAGGTACTACACAACGTTTTGGTATTCCGTTAGGTTTTGGTGGACCACACGCTGGTTTCTTCGCAACAAAAGAAGAGTACAAACGATCTATGCCGGGACGTATCATCGGGGTTTCTCAAGATACGAACGGAAACCGTGCTTTGCGTATGGCATTGCAAACACGTGAGCAGCACATTAAACGCGAAAAAGCGACTTCTAATATTTGTACCGCACAGGTTTTATTGGCGGTTATGGCAGGTATGTATGCAGTTTACCACGGACCGCAAGGTTTACGCAGAATTGCAAACGAAGCGCACGCTAAAGCAGTTACCATTGAAACCGAATTAACCAAATTAGGTTTTGAACAATTAAACAATTCTTATTTCGATACTATTTTAGTTAAAGCCGATGGCGCTAAAGTTAGATCAATTGCCGAAGCTAAAGAATTCAACTTCTTCTACCCTGACACTAACAGTGTGTCTATTTCTGTTAACGAAACTATTTCGTTAGCCGATGTAAATACTGTTGTTAATATTTTTGCTGAAGCAGCCGGAAAACCAACTGTTACAGTTACCGAACTGTCTCAAGAAGCTTTAGTTCCTGTTCAATTAGAACGTACTTCTACTTTCTTAGAGCACGAGGTGTTTAACACCTACCATTCTGAATCGCAATTAATGCGTTACATTAAAAAATTAGAACGTAAAGATTTGTCATTGAATCATTCTATGATTTCTTTAGGATCTTGTACCATGAAATTAAATGCGGCAGCAGAAATGTTACCGTTAAGTAACCCTAACTGGAACAACATTCACCCATTTGCTCCGGCAGATCAAACCAAAGGCTATTTAACCATGTTGCATAAATTAGAGCAGCAGTTAAATGTAATTACCGGTTTTGCTGGGACTACGTTACAACCAAACTCTGGTGCTCAAGGTGAATATGCTGGTTTAATGGTTATTCGTGCATACCACGAATCTCGTGGCGAAGGTCACAGAAACATTGCGTTAATTCCAGCTTCTGCTCACGGTACCAACCCTGCTTCTGCTGCAATGGCAGGTATGAAAGTAGTTGTTACCAAAACAACCGAAGAAGGAAATATCGATGTGGAAGATTTAAGAGCAAAAGCAGAATTACACAAAGACAATTTATCTTGTGTAATGATTACTTACCCTTCTACGCACGGTGTTTACGAATCATCGATCATTGAAATTACTGATTTGATCCACGCAAACGGCGGACAGGTTTATATGGATGGTGCCAATATGAACGCTCAGGTTGGATTGACAAATCCTGCGAGAATTGGTGCCGATGTTTGTCACTTAAACTTACACAAAACCTTTGCAATTCCTCACGGTGGTGGTGGTCCTGGTGTTGGTCCAATCTGTGTGGCTCAACATTTAGTACCGTTTTTACCTACAAACCCTGTTATAAAAGTTGGTGGCGATCACGCGATCACGGCAATTTCTGCAGCTCCGTACGGTTCGGCTTTGGTTTGTTTGATTTCTTACGGATATATTTCGATGTTAGGTGCCGATGGTTTGAAACAATCTACCATGACAGCTATCTTGAATGCCAACTACATGAAAGCGCGTTTAAGCGAAGGTTACGAAGTATTGTATTCTGGAGAACGCGGACGTGCAGCTCACGAAATGATTATTGACTGCCGTATGTTTAAAGCAAAAGGTATTGAAGTAACCGATATTGCAAAGCGTTTAATGGATTACGGGTTCCACGCACCAACGGTTTCTTTCCCTGTGGCAGGAACGTTAATGATTGAACCAACAGAATCAGAAGATTTAGCAGAATTAGACCGTTTTTGTGATGCCATGCTTTCAATTCGTAAAGAAATTGAAGCTGCAACTGCTGAAGATACTAACAACGTATTGAAAAACGCACCGCATACTTTAGCTATGTTAACTGCCGAAACTTGGGAACAACCTTATTCTCGCGAGCAGGCTGCTTATCCGTTAGAATATGTTGCAGACAACAAATTCTGGCCAACCGTACGCAGAGTTGACGATGCTTATGGCGACAGAAACCTTGTTTGTTCTTGTGCACCTATTGAAGCTTATATGGAAGCGTAATTGCTTTTTATTCTATACTAAACGCCCGACTGAAAAGTTGGGTTTTTTTTGTTTATTTTTTCTCCTGAATTATAGTTTTATATTTATAAAATCAAAAAAATATCCAAAGAAAAGAAATGATGCTATTATAAAAAATATATGCATGCATAATATTCATTCTTTATTACTACCTTTAAAGAAACCTAATTTTAGCTACATGGGAAGTAAATTTATAGGTGTAGGCAGTTACATTCCTACGCAAACCATTAATAATCTTTATTTTAAAGATTATCAATTTATGAATGAAGAAGGTATTGCACTAAAACAAAAGAGCGAATTTATTGCCGAAAAACTAAAAGACATTACAGGAATAGAAGAAAGAAAGTATGTTGAAACCAATTTAGTAACATCGGATATTGGTTTAATTGCCGCCCAACGTGCTATCACAGATGCACAGATCGATCCTGAAACTTTAGACTACATTATATTTGCACATAATTTTGGCGATGTTAAATTTGGAACCATACAGTCAGATGCGGTACCTACGTTAGCAGCCAGGGTAAAGAAAAATCTTGAAATAAAAAATCCAAAATGTGTCGCTTACGACTTACTATTCGGATGTCCCGGTTGGGTAGAAGGTGTAATACAAGCCAACGCTTTTATTAAGGCAGGCATTGCCAAAAGATGCTTGGTGATTGGTGCAGAAACCTTATCACGTGTGGTAGATTTACATGATAGAGACAGCATGATTTATGCCGATGGCGCCGGTGCCGTAGTGGTTGAAGCCAGCGAATTACCATGTGGTATTTTAGCACACAATAGTGCATCGTATACACTAAACGAAGCAGATTACATCCACTTTGGAAAATCGTACAATAACAGCCATGATCCAGACATACGCTACATTAAAATGTATGGTAAAAAAATATATGAGTTTGCGTTAACACACGTTCCGACTGCTATGAAAGAGTGTTTGGAAAAAAGTGGAGCAACAATAGATCAGGTAAAGAAAATATTGATTCATCAAGCAAACGAAAAGATGGATGAAGCCATTGTACACCGTTTTTACAAGCTTTTTAATAGAGAAGTTCCCGAAAACGTAATGCCCATGACCATTTCTAAATTAGGCAACAGCAGTGTAGCCACCATTCCAACACTAATAGATACCTTACGAAAAAAAGAAATTAACAACCACAGAATTCACAATGGAGACATTGCTATTATTTGTTCGGTTGGTGCAGGTATGAATATTAATGCCATAGTTTATAAATATTAAAAAAGGATCGACAAATAATCGATCCTTTTTTAGTATTTTATTTCTTACTCTCGTTCAACAAACGTTTCATAATCGCCCATTGTTTTAGGGTATCGCGAGCTTCTAACGCAGGGTAACCCAACATGGTTTTTTCGGCTGCTACATCGCCTGTAACTCCAGAACCTGCTCCAATGTCTTGAATTTTTTTGCGATCCTGAAAGGGTCGAAAACATCATATTCCCTTTTTCTATAGATATTGGAATTCTTTGTGTTCTATTCTTTTTGATTGAAATAATATCCTAAAGAATTGGGAAGATTTAGTTATAATCTATCAGTATCTTTTCGAAAACTATCTATGAATTCTGTGTTTTTCACAAAAGATAAAAAGCTTTTATTTGTTTCTTTATTTAAAGTCAACACCTGGATTTCTCCTGAATAATGAATAACAAAAAGAATATTTTGACTTTCATCTGAAAAATAATGATCCCAAAAATATGCTTCAAATTTTGTTAGCGCAAAAAAGTGAATTAAAAACTCTTTAAAATCTTGTTGTTCAATTTTTACAGCTCCGTTAAATTTTGTCCAAATAATGTTGTTTTTGAAAAATCGAATAGCTTTATTATAAATTGATAAACTAAACCGTTTAGGCATTGGCTTTGAAATCCAAGGTTTATCAATCTGTCCTAGAAATATCAATTCTTCCATTTTAAACAAATTCAACAGTTTCAACAATTCATCTATCAAATCCGTATTGTTTGCATCTTTTAACTTTATCCAATATGAACCAATATATTCGGGACAATAAAAAACATCTTCGTTTAAAGTTTCATCGTATGCCAACAAAGGAAAATTTCGATATTTTACTAAAGCTAAATCTCTGTTTATTAATTTTACCACTAGAAGTATTATTTCTTACTCTCGTTTAACAAACGTTTCATAATTGCCCATTGTTTTAGGGTATCACGGGCTTCTAACGCCGGGTAGCCCAACATGGTTTTACCGGCTTCTACATCGCCTGTTACACCAGAACCTGCACCAATAACAGCGCGGTCGCCAATAGTCGTATGATCTTTAATAGATGCGCTACCGCCAATCATTACGCCGTTTCCTAATTTTACCGATCCTGCCAAACCGCTGTTTCCTGCCATAATACAAAACATACCTAACTCGCTATTATGCCCTATTTGTACCAGATTATCAATTTTACAGCCATCGCCAATAATGGTAGAGCTGAATTTACCGCGATCTACACAAGCATTAGCACCAATTTCGACCTGATTGCCAATGACAACATCTCCGATTTGCGGAATTTTAACTAAACCGCGTTCTGGGCACGGACGAAAGCCAAAACCATCGGCACCAATCGTCGCGTTTGGATGTATGATGCACTGATGACCAATTTTACTGCGCTCGCGAATCACGGTTCCAGACCAGATTGTAGTTTGTTTTCCTATGATGCAGTCGTCTAAAACGGTTACGTTTGGGTACAGAATGGTTCCGTCGCCAATTTCGGTACGCGGACCAACATAACACCCTGCTCCTATTTTTACTCCGTTACCAATTTTAGCAGATTCATCAATTACTGCCGTTGGGTGAATATCAACAGCAAACTCGGGCATTGGTGAAGCAAATAATTCTAAAACCTGACTCATAGCCAAATCGGCATTATCTACTTGTATAAACGCCCGGTTTTCGCCCGGTTCAATAGAAATATCTTTGTTTACAACAGCTACACTTGCGGCAGATGTTTCCCACAGTTTTTCGTATTTCTTGTTTCCGATAAAAGAAATGTCGGACTGTTTTGCACGAGTAAGTTCTTCGGTTGAAGTAATATTTTGAGAAGTTGTTCCAATAATGGTTCCCTTTAAAATATCGTTAATTTCAAAAATAGAATACGATTTCATTATATTGTTATTGTTTTTAGCTGTTTAAGCATCAAATAAACTATAATAACTTTAAATTTCCTATTTTATTTTAAATTGATTTTTTTATCTTTCTGTAAACTACTCTTACATTTAACAATATAAACCAAGGTATCTTCGTTAAAAAACAAACTAAACACATTAGAAACTCATGTTAAAAACACTTTTAAAGCTTACGTTGTGCTGTATTGCTTTGCCTGTTTGCGCACAAAAAAGTACTGTTAAAGATTCTTTGAATTTAAATTTAGAGCATTTTACAAAAGATTTTCCAACTGGATGGCAGGAATTTGGTCAAGGCAGTTATTCTGTTAAAGCAGATTCGCAAATTAAACAAAACGGCAACTATTCTGTATCTATTGAAAATATAAGTGAATCGGGATTTAAAGCCTTGGCGATTGATCTCCCTAAGAACTATGACGGTAAAATGATCCAATTATCGGGTTACATAAAAACCGAAAATGTAAAAGACGGCTTTGCAGGTTTGTGGATGCGTATTGATCCGGAAGTAGCGTTTGATAATATGGCTGAACGCGGAATTACCGGAACTACCGACTGGCAGAAGTATGAAGTTACACTGAATTTAGATCCTAAAAAAACCGATAAAATTGTTCTTGGCGGATTATTGGTAGGAACCGGTAAAATGTGGCTTGATAATTTAAGCGTATCTATTGACGGAAAAGAGTTGGACAATACACTTTTAAAAACATTTGAACGAGAGTTACTACCAGCCGAAAAAGATAAAGCGTTTGATAACGGCTCTAAAATTTCTTTAGCCAATTTAAACGAAACACAGCTTACCAATTTAGAGTTTATGGGCTATATGTGGGGCTTTTTGAAATATCATCATCCCGAAATTGCTAAAGGAAATTTTAATTGGGATTATGAATTATTCCGAATACTTCCTGCTTACTTAAAAGTTAAAAACAATGCAGAACGCGATCAGTTGCTGATTGATTGGATTGATAAACTAGGTACTGTTCCGGTTTGTAAATCTTGTAAAGTTGATACCCAACAAATCTATATTAAACCAAATCACTCATGGGTTGAAAAATTCAATGTTCAAAAAGCATTAAAAGATAAAATCGATTACATCTTCAACAACCGCAATCAAGACAAGAATTTTTATATTGATTTAGCTCCCGGTGTTCAAAATCCGATCTTCGAAAACGAAAACAATTATAAAAACATGACCTATCCCGATGACGGTTTCAGGCTGTTGTCACTGTATCGTTATTGGAATATGGTCAACTATTTCTTTCCGAATAAATACATAACCGATAAAAAATGGAATGATGTTTTAAAAGAACATCTTCCTAAATTCATCAATGCTAAAAATGAATTGGATTACGAATTTGCAGCTTTGCAGTTAATTGGCGAAGTAAATGATACGCACGCAAATCTTTGGGGAGGTGGTGATAAAATAATGGAAAAACGAGGCTCGAACTATCCGCCATTTAAGGTAAAATTTATCGAAAACAAATTGGTTGTTGCAGATTATTACAATCCGGAACATCAATCCAAAGCACATGTTAAAGTAGGCGATGTTATAACACATATAAACAACATTGCGGTTGAGGATATCATAAAAAAAGAAACGATAAATTATCCGGCATCAAACAATGCTGCACGTTTGCGTGATATTGCCGAAAATATGCTGCGTTCACCTAACAATGAAATTGCCATAAAATATATAAGCGATAATGGTTCAAAAGATATTGAAATTCCTTTATTCGATAGAAAAGATTTGAATTATTACTATTGGTACAAGGTGAATGAAAACGAAAAAGCGTACAAAATTTTAAACAATGATGTAGGATACATTACACTTGCTAACATTAAAAGTGAGGATATTGCTGAAATAAAAAGAATGTTTAAAAACACGAAGGCAATTATAATTGATATTCGAAATTATCCATCGCATTTTGTTCCGTTTGAATTAGGATCGTACTTTATGGAAAAACCAACACCGTTTGTAACATTTACCAAAGGTGCTGTTAACACACCCGGAGCATTTTATTTTATGGAAGGTCCTAAAATTGAACCAGACGGAAACAACTACAAAGGAAAACTGGCGGTTTTAGTGAACGAAACCTCACAAAGTCAGGCTGAATATACCGCAATGGCATTTAAAGCTACACCTAATTGTGTAATTATTGGAAGTACAACAGCAGGTGCCGATGGAAATGTATCAAGAATTACTTTACCTGGCGGTTTATCTACAATGATTTCGGGAATAGGCATTTATTATCCAAATAAAGTCAACACCCAAAGAGTAGGGATTGTTCCTGATGTTGTTGTTAACCCTACAATTGAAGGAGTAAAAAACGGTAAAGACGAAGTTTTAGACAAAGCCCTTGAAATACTGAACAAATAAGATTATTTAAGGACAAAAAAATGCCTGTAAACTATAGCGTATACAGGCATTTTTTTATAACTGTGAAATTAAAACATTTTCTCCAGATAAATCTTTCCTTCAATGATCTTTAGATAGCCTTGTTTTTCCAGATGTTTTATGGTTCTTATAACGGTTTCTACGCGCAAGCCCGTTAAATCGGCCAATTGTTGTCGCGACAGTTCCACCAGGTAGAACTCGGAAGCAGACGGCGTTTGTTCCTTCAGGTAATGAAGCAGTTTCAACAAACGTTTCTCCGGACTTTGTGAAGAAAGTTCTGGTGCCATAATTGCCTTATAATACAGACGGCGCGCCAAACTGCGGTTAATTTCTATGGAAACTTCGGGGTATTTGTAAAGCATTTCATCAAACAACGATTTTTTAATCTGTACCACCACTCCGTTAGAAATTGCCACGGCATTTGCCGGGTAAGGTTCGTTTATAAAAAGTGGGGGTTCGCCAAAACTGCGTCCTGCCGTAAAAATCTCCTGAATAAACTCTTTACCGTCGTCGCTGTAATTGTTCATCTTTACCTTACCTTCAACCACCTGGTAATAGTATGATGGGAACTGACCTGCCTTAAAAATCAATTCGTTCTTCACCACATTACGCAATGTGCCACCACTACTTAATATCAAATCTACTTTAATCATTGTATTTTTTAGATCAGTTACAAAGATAGGCAGTTATTGTAAAATTTTACTTTTTAAGCGCCAATGTATAAACCGTATCGGGAAATATTTTTTTTGAAATAAAGAAACTTACAAATACCAGCACCGTTAAAGGCAGCCATAAGGCGTACGAATTAAAGATGCCGAACGTTAAAAACAAGGCGGTAAAGGGCGCGTGCAAGGTTGCGGCAACGGTGAGCGCCACACCCAAAACAACAAAATTAATCAGTTGGGCATCGGCAAAAAAGTACGACTGTACAATAAAACCAACCAGTGACCCCATAACAGCACCTCCGAAAATACTTGGTGCAAAAACACCGCCGTCGCCCCCCAGCTTTAAGGTGAAGCCCGTAGCAAAAGGTTTTAACAGTAAAGCACCCAGCAAAAGCCAGAAACTTACCGAAATAAATAGGTTGTCGTGATGAATGATGCTTTCAATGGCATGGTATCCGTCGCCATACAGTTGCGGAAAAACAAACAGAACGCATCCTAAAAGCACGCCGCCAAGGGTTAAATGCACGTACGGCTTATCATTAAAAAAGTCTTTCTTTTTTATAAATGTCACCACCTTGGTCATATAAACGCCGTAAAATGCCGCCAACAGACTTAATGCTGCAAAAAAAGGCAGCACCTGATAATGAATCACTGTTTCGCGACTGCCTAAATTAAAAACGGGGTGCACGTTCATTAGCAGAATAATAAGGGTAGCAAAACCAACGCTGACAAGATGCGTTACCCAGAACACCTTTGTTTTTTGCTTGCCGATGGTTTCGTACGAAAAGAATAAACCTGCCAGCGGACTGCAGAACAAAAGCGTTACACCGCAGGCAATGGCAGATCCTATAAATTCTTTGCGGTATTTTTTAAAGATCGGATCCTTGCGAGAAGCCATATCGCCCAAAGCCGATGTAGCCACAACGGTAGACACCTCAATTCCGGTGCTTCCGCCAAAAACCACCGTTAAAAAACCATTGAAAAAATGCGACGGTACTTTGTATGCCGGCAGTTTCTTATTCTCGCGCACGGCTTCCAATACTTCAGAAATTCCCTTGTTCTTTTTTTTGTTGAATACATACATCCTTAAAAAATGGATGATTAGCAAGCCAATAACCGGAAAAATAAAGAAAAACGGTTTAAAATGCTGCGCCTTGCTAAAGAGCAGATGCTCGTACTGTTCTACCAGATTTTTAAACATCAGGGTAATCAGTCCCACAACAATACCCACCAAAGCCGCGCAATAAACGATGCGACTCCATTTAACCCACACAATATTTTTCTTTGTAACGATACTATTGTTCATATACGCAAAAAGAGAAGCGTTGCTTCTCTGTTTTAAAATTATAAATTTTATTAGATAGATTTCGGTCCGAATTCCTCAAAGAAAATATGATTTTCACTGATTTTATTATCGGTTAGCTCTTTGACAGCTTTTTCGATAAAAGGTTTTGGTCCGCAAATATAATACTCGGCTTCAGGTTCAAACTGCCATTCGTTGATCTTCGAAAAATCGAGCATGCCCTGATAAACCTCTTTAGCTGCCAGTGTTTCGTTCACCACTTCGTAAAACTGGTGTTGTTTTACCTGTTTATTTTCTTTAGTGATTGATTCTAATCGGTTTCCAAAAGCTCGAACTTCTTCATTTCTACAAGCGTGGATCCAGACTAATTCACTGTTTTCTGTTGATTTATCTAAAGATTCTAACATCGACATTAAGGGTGTTTGACCAATACCGCCGCTGATAAATATTTTCTTTGAGAATTTGTTTTGCAAAATGAAGTTTCCTGCAGGCGCACTAATAGCAATTACGTTGCCTTCGTGCACTTCATCATGTAAAAAATTACTGATCATACCGTTAATGTCCAGTTTTTCGTTGCGTTCGCGTTTTACCGAAATTCTCAAGTATTCGCTGTTTGGTGCACACGAAATACTGTATTGTCTTATCTGTGTAAGATTCATTTGTGGCAGAAATACCTGAACGCTGATGTACTGCCCCGGAATAAAGTTTGGAACCGCGCTACCGTCTTCGGTTACCAGATAAAACGAAGTAATTTCTTTAGATTCTTCTACCTTACGATCTACTACAAAGTTTTTCCAGCCTACCCACTGTCCGTTGGTTTGTTTTTTACCTTCGTACATTTTGGCTTCGTGTCCAATCATCAAACCAGCCAGTTGTCCATACGCAGCTTTCCATGCATCAAGCACCTCATCGGTAGCCAGATCCTGCAATACTTCTTTTATCGATGCCAGTAAGTGTGTGCCTACAATGTCGTATTGCTCCGGCTGTATATTCAAACTGGTATGCTTGTGCCCTATTAAATCTACCGCAGGCATTAAAACCGCAGGGTTCGAAATATTCTCTGCATACGCCAGAACCGCCATTGCCAAGGCTGTTTGTTGTTTGCCCGATTGTTGGTTCCCCATATTAAAAAGGTTTTTCAGTTCTGGGTGGTGGGTAAACATTCTGTTGTAAAAGTGTGTGGTTAAAGCAAGTCCGCCGGTACGCAACAACGGCACGGTACTTAATATAATTTCTTTTTGTTTATCTGTAAGCATGGCTCTATAATTTTATTTTAAGCAAAATTAACCCCAGTTTACCTGTACTTTTTATGATTACAATCATAATAACTACTTTTTACTGAAAAATAAACAAAAAAAATCTGTCAAGCAATTGATGATTGACAGATTTTTGAAACCATTTAAGGGAGAATCTATTTTGCAGATTTTAAAAACAGATTGTCTATATATACTGCCTGATGTATGCTGTTTAAAAGAACCTTAAACCCCAAATGCGCATCTTTTTTTAAATTGATGGTGTACGATTTCCTGGTACCCGAAATAGCCGATGGTTTTGAAATAGACACATAGGTTTTTAAATCGTCCGTGTTGGCAATAGAAAACAGTTCTAACGATGCCTCGCCCGAATTTTTAGAAATATCCAGCGTAAGGTTGTAGGTACCTGCTTTTATTTTAGGTGTTGATAAAATCATGCGCTCGCCCGAACTCATCATAGAATAAAAAGTAATTTTGCCTTCGCTGCTGTACAACATGGCTTTACCCGATTCTTCGTTCCAACATTTATCGATTTTTTTCCATGCATCAAAGTTTTCATTAATACTGGTTACTGTTGTACATTGGGCAGTTGAAGTGATTACACCACTAAAAACTAATAACCCTGTTAAAGCTATTTTTTTCATATTTTAATTTAGATTCAATACAAATAATATGTAAATATACTTATAAAATCATAATAGAAAAAAATCATAACAATTAATTATTTTTAATTTCTTATTGAAATATGAATGTAATGCACACATGTTATATCCCTACCACTTTTATGCTATTAACTGATTAATTTTAAAGCAATTTTTCTTATCTTGTCACTAGAATTATAGCAACTAATATATGTATAATACGATTGTTGAGGTTAAAAACGTAAGTAAAACATATCTTTCCGGTGACACTACCGTTGTTGCTTTACAACCAACAACAGTAAGCTTTAATAAAGGAGAACTTACCTTAATTATGGGACCATCGGGTTCAGGAAAAACAACATTATTATCTTTAGTTGGGTGCATTATTTATCCCACAGAAGGGGATGTTATTTTAAATGAAACTAATGTTACTAAATTATCAGAAAAAGAACTTGCAAACATTCGGTTAAACACCGTGGGCTTTGTTTTTCAACATTTTAATTTACTAGAACCTTTAACCGCTTTAGAAAATGTTATGCAACCTATGTTGCTACAAAACACACCAATATCCCAAGCAAAAGATCGCGCTTTAAAAGCACTAGAAAAAGTTAATTTACTGGATCGTAAAGACAATCTTCCAAAAAAATTAAGTGGGGGTCAAAAGCAACGAGTGGCCATTGCAAGAGCTTTGGTAACAAGTCCGGACATTGTTTTGTGTGATGAGCCAACCGCATCGCTCGATGCCAAAAGTGGTGCCGTAATTATGGAAGAACTAAAAGAACTATCAAGACAAAACAAAGCAGTTATCATAGTAACTCACGATTTACGACTTCGCAAATTTGCCGACCGCGTGATTTATGTAGAAGAAGGAAACGTATCTAATGAAATTTCAAATGAAGAAGATTATAAATAGTCTGCTTTTAGCAACCCTGCTTTTAGCTGCCTGCGGAAAAGACAAAGAAAAACAAATTACACCTGTAACTGCAGAACAAATAACATCTTTTGTAGGTATAGGAAAAGTAATGCCCGAAGCTGGAATTTTAAACCTAACTGTGGATGAGGCAGCAAAAGTTACCAGACTTTACAAAAAATTAGGCGACACCATTGAAAAGGGTACTGTACTATTTGAAACCGAAGCTGTAACACAACAGTTACAATTAGAACAAGCAACTGCAAGCTACAATGCTACCGAAGCCAATAAAGGAATTAACACTGCAGAGATTAAACAAGCGCAATTAAAACTGGCAGAATTAAAAAATCAATACCAAACAAGCCAGCGATTATATAACCAGAAAGCAGAAACAAAGCAAAAACTTATTGTTGATAGTTTGGCGTATTTGCAACAACAGCAAATGGTTAAACAATTACAAGAAAAAAAAGTTGCTGAAAACGCGCGCTTAAAAGAGCAAAACATACAAGTAAAAGCTGCTAAAATTGATTTAGCAAGTAAAAAATTCACTGCTGCTCAAGATGGTATTTTAACTGTTTTTGATGTTCAAGTTGGTGAGCTTTTACAACCAAATGTATCTTTTGGAGAACTAGCATCGAATTCTGAATTGATAATTGAAGCAGAAATTGATGAATTTTATGCCAGTGAGTTAAAGAAAAATCAAAAGGTAGAAATTACATTAGTTGGGCAAACCAGTGTTATTGCTAAAGGTTCGGTTTCATTTATAGGCTTGGGTTTACAAAACAAATCAATTTTATACGAAACTATTGGCGAGGCTAACGATCGCAGAGTGCGTAGATTTAACGTTCGCATAACAGAAGGCGCAGATAAACTCTTGATTAATCAAAAAGTAGAATGTAAACTTTTGAAATAATGTGGATATTAGCCTGGAAATTTATTAAGTACGATCGCGCCAAATCTGTAGGAATAATAACAGCCATTGTTATTAGTATCTTTTTAATTGGACAACAAGTAGGTTTGCTGTTATTTTTAATGGGATTAATGGGCAATTTAGTAGGCAACGCAAATGTAAACGAAAAAGACATTTGGGTTATAGAATCGCAAACTGCCAATGCCAATACCTTAAATAAAATTGACCAACGTTATGTACAGCAATTAAAATCGATTCCCGGCGTTGCACAAACATACGGAGTAGTTATTGCAAGTGGTGAAGCACGTTTTTTAGACGGAAACACAGCAGGCGTAACTATTATTGGTAGCGATGCGCCACATTTTGTTATTGGTCCCAATGCTTCACGTATTTCAGAAGGATCTGTTACAGATTTAAATTTACCCGAAGCTGTTTCGGCAGAATTTTACAACGCCAAATCATGGAATACAGATTTGTATTTGAACAAGCCTATTGAAATTAACGGAAAAAGCGCACAGATAAAGGTAATCACAAAAAATGCGCAGGCTTTTGGTGGTAATTATATGTATACAAACGCGGCAAATGCTCGTTTCTTTGGAAATGTTCCAGCTTATCAAATAAGTTTAATTTCAATAAAGTTAAATGACACAGCAGATAAGGAAACGGTTATTGCGCAAATAAACCAGTTGTATCCTAATTTAAGAGCTTGGGATTCAAAAAAACTTCAAAATTCTACGGTTAAAGAAATTTTAGTATCATCGAACATGGGAATGAGTTTTGGTACGTTGGTTGTATTTGCCATGATATCGGGCTTTTTTATAATTGGCTTAACCTTGTATTCATCGGCATTAGATCGCGTGAAAGATTACGGAACCTTAAAAGCCATTGGTGCAAATAACAAGTATGTAAACAAACTACTAATTATGCAGGCGTTTATGTACGCAATTATTGGTTTTTCTATAGCCTTTCTATTGTTGTTTGGTTTTGCCCAAGGAGTTAAAAACAGTGGTTTAGATATTAATTTTAGTTTTGGTTTTGTTAGTTTCTTGTTAGGAATTACGTTATTTATTTCGGTTGGCGGATCGTTATTTGCTGTTAGAAAAATATCAAAATTAGAACCTGCATCGGTATTTTAAATTATGAAGAAATTATTTATCAGTTTATTTTTATTTGGATGTTCCTTTGGATACGGACAAGATTTATCGTTACAAGATGCCTTGTTACAAGCAAAATCATATAAAAAAGAACAAGGGTTGTTAGAAGTTCAAATTCAAGAAATTCAACAAAAAATCAATAAAAGAAAACAACTTCCTTTGCTTACAGGTGAAGGAAATTTACAACGCAATTTAATTATTCCTGTTACACCCGTGCCGTCTATAGCTTTTGATCCAAATGCACAATCAGGTGAAATTACTCCATTAAAATTTGCTACAGATTGGTCTGCAAAAGCGGGATTACAGGTATCTTGGGATGTTTTTAATCCACAGAAAAAATGGATGAACAAACAAACCGATATCCAATACGAAAAAGCTAAGTTAAACGCTGCCTTAAATGATGAAAATCTTGAGAAAGAAGTTATTGATTTATATGCGCAAGCTTATTTAGCACAACAGCAGTTTGATATTGCTTTATTAAAAGAAACCGATTATGCTGAAGTTTTAAATGTAATTGCAAAACGTGTAGAAGCTGGAAGAGCATCTGAATTTGATAAAAACAACGCCTTAAAAACATTTTACGAAATACAAATGAATCGCAAAGAGGCACAAATTGTTTTGCAGAATAAATATATAGGTCTAATGAATTATTTAAACGTTTCCCAATATGATGCATTTACAACAACGATTGATGGTATTTTAAAATCGGCATTAGATAAAAATTCTGATTTAGAACAACAACTTTTGTTATGGGATGTTCGGTTGAATGAGGAAGAAATGAACTTTAATAAAAAATCGTACTTACCTACCCTAACTTTAAACGCATATTACGGCGCACAATTTTATGACAATGATTTACGATTATTTAAAACCGATAATTGGTTTGGAAACAGTTATGTAAGTTTAGGTATTAAGATTCCGATATCACAATGGTTAGAAAAATCGGGTGAACAAAAAAAATTGACTTTGCAAAACCAATTGGTAACTGCAAAACTAAACGAACAAGTGCAAAACGATACGCAATTTAGTTCACAACGTATGAATGATGTAGCTTTATTAAAAGAAAAAATAAAGCAGCAAGAAGAAATTATTAAATTAACTGCAGCAAATCTTAAAATTGTAAAAACACAATTTAATGAAGGAACTATTTTAATTACCGAATACAATAAAGAAATCCAAAATACACAAGACGCTTATAAAAAGCTATGGCAAAACCAGTATGATTTGGTTTCTAAAATAATTGAATAAGGCACTATCGCGACACATATCATTATAAACAGCAACTTTTAAACCCTGCTATAAACCATAGAAGATATTGATGATTATTTTATTAAAAGTAATTGACTGTCATCTACCCCTTTAACCCAATGTTTAACATGAGGTTCAATCTTTTGAAAACCGCCTGTTTCCAAAACAGTTTGGAAACCTTTTTCATCTTCATACGTTACTTTTCCGGTTACACATACCAAGATCGCAGGTGTATTGGTGGTATGTTCAGGTAATAAGCCGTCTTTTTTTAGATACAAGCTGCGTGTTACACCTTCTTCGCCCTTAAACAATATTTTCACAGACAAGGCTTTATCACCAGTATGTAGTCCATTCAAATGGTTTATTTCTTCCATAACTTTAACATTAGTGTTCAACATATTATTTACTTGTGCACAACCGCTGTAAGTAATGCCAAAAAAGACAATAAAGCTGCACAATTTTATGGTTTTTTTCATGAATTAATTGCTAATTACAAATATAGCAAATAAATTATGCTGAAAATTAAAGAACAACGTTAATTGACAAAAAAGACAGAATGGCATTACAACTTAATTTCAGGCACTTAAACATAATTCCTACTCAATTATTTATTTTGCTTAATTTTAGGATGCTTAATCATATTGCCAACGTGCATAAACAAATCAGGAAAATACTGCTTAAAAATAGTTTCCTTTTCAAAAAACAATTCTACCAGTACCGAAACCAGCTCTAACCGATCCGTTAACGCATAAGATCTTAAAAACCCAGCCTGACTAATTTTTTCTATATTGTTAGGAACTTCAATCCATTCATTAATTAATCGGAAACCTTTTTTAAAACGATCTGCTTCGGGATGTTTTGCATAGGTCTGCAACATCTCAAAACAAAGTGCATGTGTGAACTCATGTAGGGCAACATCTTTACCATCATCAGCCAAATAAATACCGCGCTCAAATTCATTCAACGCCAGCATAATGGTTCTCATTTTGGGGTTAAAATGTCCGCTATGCGTTTCATCTAAATGAGGAAAGTATTGTTCTGTGGGGTACACAATAATTTTATCGAAAGTATTGATTAAGTACGTTTTATACCCCAAAGTAAGTTTTATATAGCTTGCTGCAATGGCAACTTTTTGCTCATTATCCAACGGTGCATTTTCTTTGACAATAAATTCGTATTGATTTAAAAAGTTTAAAATACGTTTGCTAAAATTAAGTTTAAACTTATGAGGCACTTGGTTAAATAGTGGAAATACCTTTGTGATAACTCCTGCAAACTGATAAATTACCTGTTCTGGAGTAAGTTTTAGGTTAAAATTTCCTTTAGGCGTATTTAAACGATAGCGGTCATAAAACAATCTAGAGCCAGAAAAAAACATATTTTTAGTTTAAGATAACCCGTAGTGCATTATAGAAAAAGTTGCTCAAAAGATTAAAAATCAGTATATT
>JBEBXO010000013.1:0-44790 GCA_040391585.1 Paenimyroides ummariense
GTTAGGTTCTAAAAAGGTAATTCCGTCTAATTCAAATTTATTGTTGAATTCTAACAAATTGCGTGTTCCTAATTCGTATAAATATAAAACACCTTTGCCTTCAAAAAAGGCGGTATCAACAGCATCGGATAAGCGGTTGTAAAAATCTTCGTCATGACGAACAACCAAACGATCGATAATGAGCTGAATATCTTCTGATTTTATTTTTTTTGATGCAAATTCTTCAACAAATTCATCAATTCTTTTGGTTTCGTTCTTATAAAACAATCGAGCAAAACCTTGTTGTAACGCAATTTTCAGTTGATCGATGATCGATCGTTCCTTGATTTCGTATAAAGGTGCCAACAAAAGCCATTTCGATTCTTCGTCGAAGGTTTTTACGGTATCAATAACATCGGTTACAGTATGTTTTTTAACTTCGTTTCCAGAAACAGGTGAAAAAGTTTTGCCAATACGGGCATACAATAATTTTAAGTAATCGTAAATTTCTGTAGAAGTACCAACGGTTGAGCGTGCATTTGTTGTATTAACTTTTTGTTCAATGGCAACAGCAGGCGCAATTCCTTTAATATATTCTACTTTTGGTTTGTTTATTCTGCCTAAAAACTGACGTGCGTACGATGACAAACTTTCAACATAACGGCGTTGTCCTTCGGCGTAAAGTGTATCAAATGCCAAGCTTGATTTACCGGAACCCGACAAACCTGTAATAACAACCATTTTATTTCGGGGAATTACAACATCTAAATTTTTTAAATTATGAAGATGCGCTCCCTTAATAATGATATTTTGTTTTGGATCGATTTTAGAAAAATCTATTTTTTTCATTTTTGTAAAATAACTACAAAATTACAAATTTTTAAAAGAACATTTTTTATACCTAGCACACAATTAATTGTAAAAAAGAAAGAATTTTTTTTAAGTTTTTTTTAAGAAACGATTTTTTTTATATATTTGTTTAATAAACTTTAAAACAAAAAAGCCTATTACGAATCTGTACTTATAGTAAAAACCTAAAAACATAAGTTAAGATGGCAAATGAAATTTTGTCAGATGCAGCATTGGTTACCCAATATGCGTCTGGAAACGAATGGGCTTTGGCGCAATTAATAGAGCGTCATAAATCACGAATCTACAGTTTTATTTTTTCTAAAGTTAAAGACAGAGATTTATCAGACGATATTTTTCAGGATACTTTTATTAAAGTAATTAACACCATAAAAAAGCAGAATTACAACGAAGAAGGTAAGTTTTTACCTTGGGTAATGCGTATTTCGCACAATTTAATTATAGATCATTTTAGAAAACAGTCTAAAGTAAAAATGCAGCGCGATCAGGAAGAATATTCTATTTTTAGTAAAATGCTTGATGCAGAAATGAATGTAGAAAACAAAATGATTGCCGGACAGATTGAAGATGATTTACATACGCTGATTCAGAAATTACCCACAGATCAACAAGAAATTATCCGTTTGCGCTTGTATGACGATTTAACTTTTAAGGAAATTGCCGAATTAAACCAGATAAGTATAAACACCGCTTTGGGCAGAATGCGCTATGCGATTGTTAATTTGCGTAAAATGATCGATAAAAATCAAATTATTTTAAACGACTAACAATAATTTTTATACTGTTGCGTTATATCATAAAATGAATATATTCTATGATAAAAAATTACAAAAACAACAGTAACAGTAAACAACAAACAACATCCCTTTTGCCAAAGCAAAGTACTGTAAACTTTATTCTAAACTATTCAAAAAGTACTACTGTTTTAAAGAAAGGACAAATAAATTTCATAACTTTTCAAAACTAAGAAGGAACTTCAACAGAAGTTCCTTCTTTATTGCTTGTTTGTTTTTAACAATTCATTAATTAAAGACTTTTTACCAATAGCTTGCGTAATAATGTCTTTTTCTAGTTTCCAGCTGCGTGCAGGTGAATATTCGCGTCCGTACCAAATCATCTGTAAGTGTAGTTTGTTCCATTTATCTTCTGGGAAAATCAATTTGGCATCTTTCTCTGTCTGTTCTACATTTTTACCGCTGCTTAAATTCCAACGATACATTAAACGATGTATATGTGTATCAACAGGAAAAGCAGGAACGTTAAAAGCTTGCGACATAACAACCGAAGCTGTTTTGTGCCCAACGGCTGGTAAGCTTTCTAAAGCTTTCATATCTGCGGGTACTTCACCGTTGTATTTTTCTATTAAAATATGGCTTAATCCATAAATTCCTTTCGATTTCATAGGCGATAACCCGCAAGGACGGATAATATCGGCTATTTCTTCAATAGTTAGTTTTACCATATCATACGGATTGTCTGCAACAGCAAACAATTTTGGTGTGATTTGGTTCACGCGTACATCGGTACATTGTGCAGACAATAATACGGCAATTAACAGGGTGTACGGATCTTTATGATCTAAAGGGATTGGAACTTCGGGATATAATCTTTCTAAAGTATCAATTACAAACTGAACTTTTTCTTTTTTGGTCATTATGCTAAATGATTTGTAACTTTACAAAAATACAAAATTATGACCACACTAAAAATAGGCGATAAAGCACCCGATTTTACAGGGATAGATCAAAACGGTACAACAATTAATTTAAATGATTTTAAAGGAAAAAAGGTGGTGTTGTTTTTCTATCCAAAAGCATCAACACCAGGCTGTACTGCCGAAGCTTGTGATTTGCAAAATAATATTGATCGATTTGTTGCACAGAATTATCAGGTAATTGGTGTTAGTGCCGATTCGCAAAAAAGACAGTTGAATTTTGCTGTTAAAAACAACCTGAACTATCCTTTAATTGCCGATGAGGATAAGGTTATTATTAATGCGTATGGTGTTTGGGGATCAAAAAAGTTTATGGGTCGCGAATTTGATGGTATTCACAGAACTACTTTTGTTATTAACGAAAACGGAATCATTGACGATGTTATTCAAAAAGTAAAAACGAAAGAACACACCAATCAGATATTAAAATAAAATGATTATCGGAAAGATTACACCAAGTTTTAATTTTATCGTTAATGTCATGCTGAACTTGTTTCAGCATCTCATAAGACTAGATAATGATGAGATTCCGTGTCAAGCACGGAATGACACGTAGTTTATAGACAAAGCGTGTTTTCAATATTTAATTTATGACACATTCATCAATATTTTGGTACAAGGTTCCAGATAATCATTTAAAATAAAAAGACTTCCCATTTTAGGAAGTCTTTCTGTTGTTAGTTTGCTATTGTTGGTTTGTTAATTGGCGAATTACTTTTTACAACTACAAAAGTAGAAAGGGCATAGAATGCACCATCTTTATTGCTGCCGTTATCGGTCCAAGGTTCAAATTTATATTCAAAATTAAATGAAGATCCAAACATTGATTTTTGAATATTGTTAAAACGAATTGGAACAACCATTCCCGGGCACCAACCTGCGCGATCGGGTTTCCAGTTACCTGGCGCTTGGTTGTCAATTGGATTTTTTGCACAGTCAAGTCCATCTAATTTATGCTGAAAAGTGTCGGCATTATTTATATAAATGCTATGTGTTTTTACACACCATTCTGCACAAGTTCCTGGTAAAGCGTGTCCCCAACCTGAAATAATGGTTCTAAAATAAGCAATTTCTGAATTTGCTGGTATGGTTATCAATCTGGTTAAATCAAATTTGCTGGTATCAAACTCTTTACCATAAGGCACTCCGTCTATAGAAGATTTATTGTATTGAATCACTGGCACCACCGCAGAATATTTGTAATCAGGCGTTCCTTGTTCAAAATCAAACTCCACACTGTATGTTCTTCCTTTAGCCAACCACGTTTCTGTGTAAATTTTAAGTTCGGTTGATCCGTTTAAGATCGATTTAAAATCGGTTACGTCTATTTCATAACCTCTTTCTAATTTTTCGTTACCAACCCAATACGGATTAATAAATCTGCCCAATTCGTACCATTCGCCGCTTGTTTTATCTTTAACGTATATGTTGGCATATCTGTCCCACTCATCACAATCTTTATTCGGACAAATATCTTTAATATACATTTTAATGGATTTTATGTTTTCTGAATCTGTCGGAAAAGAAAATGTACCCTCGGCACTTTGCGATTTACCATCGGCAAAAGCCACCTTAACGTTGTCAAAAGTTTTTACCGTAGTTTTTGTATTGTCGTTTGCTTTTTCATCGTCTTTACACGATAAAATTGTTATAAGTAACCCAAAAAACACTAATAATTTTTTCATATACTTCTTAATTTATTAATTTATTGTAAATATATACTATTTATTAATTCAATTGATAGGATCTTTTAAATTTTAAAAATTAACCAATAACCCATAACTTTACAAAAAAATAAAAAAATGCAGCACAATATTTTAGATACACCTATTGAATATCTTAAAGGCGTTGGCCCCCAACGTGCTGCTGTATTAAAAAAAGAATTACAGATTTTTACTTATAAGGATCTGATTAATTTTTACCCTTTTAAATATTTAGATCGAACAAAATATTATAAAATTACCGAACTTACTTCGGCTTTAAATACCGAAATTCAGCTGGTAGGAAAGGTTGTTAACATAAAAACGGTTGAGCAGAAACGTGGAAAGCGTTTGGTTGCCACCTTTACCGATGGTATTGCAAAAATGGAATTAATTTGGTTTCAGGGACATAAATGGATTCATGAAAACCTGCAATTAAACACACCGTATGTTATTTTTGGTAAAATCAATCATTTTAACGGAGTGTTTTCAATGCCGCACCCCGAAATGGAAACTGTTGAAGAACATCAGAAAAGTTTGAAATCTGCTATGCAGGCGGTATATCCATCAACCGAAAAACTGTTACAAAAAAATATTTCTAACCGAAGCATTACTAAAATGATGCAACAGGTTTTTATAGAAACGCATCATTTGTTTAAAGAAGTTTTTCCCGAAAGTTTGATTAACGAATTACGCTTGCTGCCTAAAAACGAATCGTTTTTTAATATTCATTTTCCTAAAAATACCGAATTATTAACGCGTGCACAGTTTCGTTTAAAGTTCGAAGAGTTGTTTTTTATCCAATTACAGCTTTTATCTAAAAATTTAGTTAGAAAACAAAAAATCAAAGGTTTCGCTTTTAAAGAAGTTGGTCATTATTTTAATACGTTTTATCATGAGCATTTGCCTTTTCCGTTAACCAATGCACAAAAACGAGTGTTAAAGGAAATCAGAATCGATATGGCACATGAAGCACAAATGAATCGTTTATTACAGGGCGATGTTGGTGCCGGAAAAACCATTGTGGGCTTTATGAGTATGTTATTGGCTTTAGATAACGGTTTTCAGGCGTGTTTAATGGCTCCGACCGAAATTTTGGCGAATCAGCATTTTATCGGAATCAAAGAAATGGCTGATAAAATAGGTGTAAACGTAGCTTTATTGACCGGTTCAACTAAAACGAAAGAACGCAGCCAGATTCATGAAGATTTATTGAACGGATCTATTCATATTATAATTGGTACTCACGCGTTGTTAGAAGAGAAGGTGCAATTTAAAAATTTAGGACTCTCGATTATTGATGAACAACACCGTTTTGGAGTAGAACAGCGATCAAAAATGTGGAAGAAAAATATATTACCCCCTCATGTTTTGGTCATGACCGCTACACCAATTCCAAGAACATTAGCTATGAGTTTGTATGGTGATTTAGATGTTTCAATAATTGATGAATTGCCGCCGGGGAGAAAACCCATTCAAACCCTACATTTTTTTGAAAGTAAACGCTTGCAGGTTTGGCATTTTATTAAACAAGAAATTGCAAAGGGCAGGCAAGTGTATATTGTATATCCGTTGATTCAAGAAAGTGAAAAGTTAGATTATAAAAACCTAATGGAAGGATATGAAGCAATTGAACGCGATTTTCCTTTTCCCGAATATCGAGTTAGTGTGGTGCACGGGCAAATGACTCCGAAAGACAAAGATGCCGAAATGGAAAAATTCGTGAAAGGCGATACACATATTATGATTGCTACAACGGTGATCGAAGTAGGTGTAAATGTGCCTAATGCATCGGTTATGATTATTGAAAGTGCCGAGCGTTTCGGGTTGAGTCAGTTACATCAGTTGCGAGGTAGGGTAGGGCGCGGAGCCGAACAAAGTTATTGTATTTTAATGACTGGAAATAAATTAAGTGCCGATACAAAAGTTAGAATGGATGCTATGTGCAGAACCAACGATGGCTTTGAAATCTCAGAAATTGATTTAAAGCTACGCGGCCCTGGTGATATTATGGGAACCCAGCAAAGTGGTGTGTTGAATTTACAGATCGCCGATTTGGTAAAAGATCAGGAAATATTAAAACTAGCACGTATTAAAGCCATAGAAATTTTAAAAGACGATATTAATCTTGAAAAAGCCCAACATCAGGCTCTAAAATATGTGTTTGAATTATTGGCTAAAAAAAACAATATTTGGAATTATATAAGTTAACTATGAAAATCATTTTTGCATCAAACAATAAGAACAAGGTTCAGGAAATTCAAAACCAAGTGCCTGAATTTATTCAAATTATTACTTTAGATGAAATCGGTTGTACCGAAGAAATCGAAGAAACCGAAAATACCATTGAAGGCAATGCTGTTCTAAAAGCTAATTACATTACTCAAAAATATGGTTTGCCTTGTTTTGCCGATGATACTGGGTTGGAAATTGAAGCCTTGAACGGTGAACCTGGTGTATATTCGGCAAGATATGCAGGCGAAAATAAAAATGCCGATAAAAATATGGATTTGGTTTTAGAAAAAATGCAAAACCAACCCAACAGAAAAGCACAGTTTAAAACTGTAATTGCACTAAACATTAATAATGAACAACATTTGTTTACCGGAATTGTAGAAGGCAAAATTAGAAATGAAAAAACAGGAACGCACGGTTTTGGATACGACCCTGTTTTTGAACCTGAAAATCTTGGTAGAACCTTTGCCGAAATGTCTTTAGCAGAAAAAAACACATTAAGTCATCGTGGCAGAGCTGTGAATCAATTGGTTGAGTTTTTAAGAAATCTTAAATAATAATTAATTAACTCACATTAAAATTTAAAATCAGCAAAAAAAACCGTACCTTTGCAGCTATTTTAAAAATTATATGAATAAATTCCAAGAATTAGGATTAAACGAATTGCTTTTAAAAGCAATTCAGGACTTAGGTTTTGAAAACCCTTCAGAGGTTCAGGAAAAAGCTATTCCCTTATTGTTGCAACAAGATACAGATATCGTTGCACTGGCGCAAACGGGTACTGGGAAAACAGCTGCTTTCGGGTTTCCTCTGATTCAAAAAATTGATCCAGAGAACAGAAGCACACAGGCATTAATCCTATCGCCTACCAGAGAATTGTGTTTACAAATCACCAACGAAATTAAGCAATATTCTAAATATGTAAAGGGCTTACATACAGTTGCAGTTTATGGTGGTGCCAGCATTACAGAGCAGGCAAAAGATGTGAAACGTGGTGCACAGATTATTGTAGCAACACCAGGACGTATGCAGGATATGATTAACAGAAATCTTGTTAACATTAAAAACATACAAATTTGTATATTAGATGAGGCAGACGAAATGTTGAACATGGGATTCTATGAAGACATTACTTCTATTTTATCTGATACACCAGAAGAAAAAAATACGTGGTTATTCTCGGCAACCATGCCACAAGAGGTAGCTCGTATTGCTAAAGAATTTATGAAACGTCCGCAAGAAATTACGGTGGGACATAAAAACCAAGGGTCAGAAACCGTATCGCACGAATATTATTTAGTAGGCGCACGTGATCGTTACCCAGTTTTAAAGCGTTTGGCAGATATGAACCCAGATATTTTCTCAGTAGTATTCTGTAGAACAAAACGTGATACACAGGCTGTTGCAGAAAAATTGATTGAAGACGGATACAATGCAGCTGCATTACACGGCGATTTGTCACAAGCTCAACGCGATGGTGTAATGAAAGCTTTCCGTGGCCGCCAAATTCAAATGTTGGTTGCAACTGATGTTGCTGCGCGTGGTATTGATGTGGACGATATTACCCACGTAATCAATTATCAGTTACCTGACGAAGTAGAAACCTATAACCACCGTTCTGGTCGTACAGGTCGTGCTGGTAAAACAGGTACTTCAATTGTAATTGTAACTAAATCTGAATTCAAGAAAATTCAGATGATTGAACGTATCATTAAAAAGAAATTCGATCAAAAACCTATTCCAACCGGAATGGAGATTTGCGAAGTACAATTAATTCACTTGGCAAATAAGGTAAAATCGGTTGAGGTTGATGCAGAAATAGATAAATACTTACCTAAAATTGAAGAATTATTAGGAGATTTATCAAAAGAAGAATTAATCAAGAAAATGTTTTCTGTAGAATTTAATCGTTTTATTGAATACTACAAAAAACAAAATACAATAGATTCTCCAAAATCTCGTGAAAAAGGTGAAGCTACTGTAAATTCTGATGGTTCGGTTCGTTATTTCTTGAATTTAGGTGCTCGTGACAATTTTGATTGGATGAGTTTGAAAGACTTTTTACGCGATACATTAGATTTAGGTAGAGATGATTTGTTTAAAGTAGATGTTAAAGAAGGTTTCTCTTTCTTTAATACCGATGCAGCTCACAGCGAGCGCATTATGGAAATCTTAAACAATATGCATCACGAAGGTCGTCAGGTGAATGTTGAAATTTCTACAAGCGGTGGCGGTTCATCATCTAGAAGAGATCACAACGGACGTGGAAGATCAGGTGGCGGTTTCCGTGGTGAAAGATCTGGTGGTTTCCGTGGCGAAAGAAGCGGCGGTTTCCGTGGTGAACGTTCTTCATCAGACAGAAGACCATCGGGTGGTGATCGTTTTGGAGATCGTAGAACAGAAAGTAAATTCGGACGTAATCGTGAAGACGATCGCCCGGCGCACAACGAAAGAAGATCGGTACGTGGTGACCGTCCGCGCAGATCAAACTAACACGATTAGTTGTTAATATTTACAAAATAAATAACTAAAACTGCAAAATATCCTTTACTTTTGGTGCATACTAAAAATGATATGAGATATTTTGCAGTTTTACTTTTTACACTAGTTTCCGTTTCCATTATTGCGCAAGAAAAAAATATTAAAGGAATTATATTTAGCGAATTAAGTTATTCGCCCGAAAGCAAAGCAAATATTGTAAACTTAAACTCGCTAAAAGTAACACAAACGGCTTCAGACGGCACATTTTCGATACTTGCTAATGTTAACGACACCTTACATATTTCTTCGGAAGGTTTTAGATCGTTAAAAATAAAGGTTACCAATGACTGGTATAAAGAAGGCAGCATGAATATTTACATGAAAGATCTTTCTACCGTTTTAGATGAGGTTGTTATTAACACCTTAAAACTCACCGGTATTCTGGCTGTTGATACAAAACTGATTGCTTTAGCAGATTATCCGTATTATCGAGATTTTGGAGCTACTGGTTTTACAGCAAATTATAACAGCGGCTTAAATCCTATAAACGGTATTTATAATGCCATAAAACGTAATTCACGAGAAACCAAAAAAATCAATCAAATACGGAAAGAGGTGGAACTTATTGAGGTGATGAAGAAGAAATACGATCGTGAAATGGTTTCTGCCTTGCTGAATATTTCTAAAGAAGAAATTGTAAAACTGCTGCAACGTTGTAATCAAACAGAACGATTTATTTATACAGCCAACGACTTTCAGATTTTTAATGCCGTTAACGAATGTTACGATAATTATAAACTAGGAAAATAGATTACCTTATAAGATAAAAAGCCGTTTCAATTATTGAAACGGCTTTTTAACAATTAAACTTAACAAACTATTAAAAACAATATTTATTTTCTGCAATCACTTTTGATGCAATGATTTCTCTTAATTCAATCACATTCGGGTAGTTGTCGTATTTTGTAAATCGGCGTAAGCCCATTAACATCATGCGTTGTTCGTCGCCTTCTGCAAAAGAAACAATTCCTTCTTTTCCTTTTTGTGCAATGATTTCAACCGCGTTGAACAAATACAGTTTTGCCATAGCAATTTGTTCCTTAACAGCTTCTTCTCCTTGAGCTTTAGCTAATTTTTCGGTACGTAAAATGGTAGATTCTGCCATATAAACCTCAATTAAGATATCGGCTGCTGCTAATAACAACTGTTGATTTTCTTCTAATTCCGTTCCGTATTTTTGAACTGCCGATCCCGCAACCATTAAAAACGCTTTTTTCAATTTGGCGATAATTGCTTTTTCTTCGGCAAATAATTCATCATAATCAGGTGCCGAAAAATCAGGAATTCCCATTAATTCTTCGCCCACCGCCATTGCCGGTCCTAATAAATCAACATGACCTTTCATTGCTTTTTTAATCAACATTCCTACCGAAAGTAATCGATTGATTTCGTTGGTTCCTTCGTAAATACGTGTGATGCGTGCATCTCTCCAAGCACTTTCCATTGGTGTATCTTCAGAAAAGCCCATTCCACCAAAAATCTGAATGCCTTCATCGGCACAAGTTTGGGCATCTTCCGAAACAGCAACTTTCAAAATAGAACATTCAATGGCAAATTCTTCTACGCCTTTTAATTCTGCTTCTTGATGTGAGTTTCCATCAGCTAAACGACCGTTAACCCTTGTTTCTATATCGCCTGCAGCACGGTATCCTGCAGATTCACCTGCATAGGCAGATGTAGCCATATCGGCAATTTTTTTACGAATGGCACCAAAATTAGCAATCGGAGTTTTAAATTGTATGCGCTCATTGGCGTATTCTACCGCTTTAGAAATAATTCTTCGTTGCGAATCTAAACAAGCAGCTGCTAATTTAATTCGACCTACATTTAAAGCGTTCATGGCAATTTTAAAACCTTCGCCACGACCTGCCAGCATATTTTCAACAGGAACTAACGTATCATTAAAAAATACCTGACGGGTAGAACTTGCACGAATACCTAATTTGTGCTCTTCTTCGCCTAATGTAATTCCGTTGGTGTTTGCCGGATCGTAATCTACAATAAAACCTGTAATGTTTTTATCGTCTTCAATACGTGCAAAAACAATCATTACGTTACAAAAACCTGCATTAGAAATCCACATTTTTTGTCCGTTGATTTTATAATGTGTGCCATCTGCGGTTAATTCGGCTTTGGTTTTTCCTGAATTCGCATCCGATCCTGCGCCAGGTTCGGTTAAACAGTATGCACCAAACCATTCGCCAGACGCTAATTTTGGAACGTATTTATTTTTTTGTTCTTCATTTCCGTATAAGGTAATTGGCATCGTTCCAATTCCGGTGTGTGCTCCAAAAGCTGTTGAAAACGATCCCGATGCACCCGAAATGTAGTCACACGTTAACATGGTAGAAACAAATCCCATTCCCAAACCACCAAATTCTTCTGGAACAGCTACGCCTAAAAAGCCTAATTCGCCTGCTTTGCGCATGGCTTCTTCGGTAAAAGCGTAATCTTTTTTCTCAAAGCGTTCTTTGTTTGGCCATAATTCGCGGTCAACGAATTCTTTTACCGAATCGCGCATCATTTGTTGCTCTTCCGTGAAATCTTCTGGTGTAAAGATGTTTTCTGCCTGTGTTTCTTTTACAATAAATTGACCTCCTCTTGTGATATTTTCCATTGTTTATAGTTTTTTTGAGAGAAAAGATGAAAGAGTCAAGAAGAAAGAAGTGAGATGAAAGAATAAATAGACAAGATGAAAGACTTTTCTCTTTATTCTTTTTCTCTCATTCTCCTATTTTCTTGATAAATCCCGAAATCATCTTTTGTAGTTCTACAATTTTATTTTCTACTTCGTTTGTTTTAATTTCTGATATATAATTATTCTGTCTTGCTATAAGAAGTTGGGTTTGAAGCTCAAAAGAAGAGCCAAGAGCAATATTCAAAAAATGTTTAAAATGAACATTTCCTCTGTTTGAGCCTTCAGCAATATTTGAAGGAATGGAAACCGCAGCCCTGTTCATTTGGCTTATCAATCCATATTGTTCTGTTTTAGGAAAATCCAAACAAAGTTTATGAATATCAGAAGCAACATCCATCGCTAATATCCAAATTTTCAGATTTTTGAAATTATGCCTCATATCTTTTTGTTTTTAGAGTTTTAGATCAAAGATGAAAAATTTGTTCTTTTCTCTTTTCTCTTTTCTCTTTCTTCTTATAGCAATTCATAAATCCCCGCGGTTCCTTGTCCGGTTCCTACGCACATGGTTACCATTCCGTATTTGTTGCCACGGCGTTTCATTTCATCGAATAATTGAACAGATAGTTTTGCTCCTGTGCATCCTAATGGGTGACCTAAAGCAATGGCTCCGCCATTTACGTTGATGATTTCTGGATTTAAATCTAACTCACGAATTACAGCTAAAGATTGTGCTGCAAAAGCTTCGTTTAGCTCGATTAATTCGATGTCGTTTTGTTTTAATCCGGCTTGATTTAACGCTTTTGGAATGGCTTTTACAGGCCCGATCCCCATAATACGTGGTTCAACACCTGCCGATGCAAAAGTTACTAAACGAGCAATTGGCTCTAAGTTTAATTCTTTCACCATTTCTTCAGACATTACCAAAACAAACGCAGCACCATCTGACATTTGAGAGGAATTTCCTGCGGTAACCGATCCATCTGCAGCAAATACAGGACGTAATTTTGACAATGCTTCTACACTTGTTCCTGCACGAGGTCCTTCGTCTTTGGTTACGATATAAGAAGTGGTTTCTTTTTTACCCTTTTCGTTGATGAAAGTTTGCTCTACCGTAATTGGAACAATTTGATTATCAAATTTACCTTCAGCTTGAGCTTTTAATGCTTTCATGTGAGATTCAAACGAAAATTGATCTTGATCTTCACGAGAAACATTGAATTGCTTTGCAACCGCTTCGGCAGTTAAGCCCATTCCCCAATAGTAATCTTCGTTACCAGCAGCCGCAGCTTTATAATCTGGCGTTGCACGATAACCACCCATAGGAATAAAACTCATTGATTCGGCTCCCCCTGCAATGATACAATGCGCCATTCCTGATTGAATTTTCGCAGTTGCCATTCCAATGGTTTCCAATCCTGAAGCACAATAACGATTTACGGTTACGCCAGGCACATCAGTCACTTTTAATCCCATTAAAGAAATTAATCGTGCCATGTTTAATCCTTGTTCGGCTTCAGGCATGGCATTTCCAACCATCACATCGTCGATACGGGTTTTGTCTAATTGTGGCACTTCGTTCATCATAAAATCGATGGTTTCGGCAGCCAACTCATCCGGTCTTTTAAATCGGAACAAACCTTTTGGCGCTTTCCCAACGGCTGTTCTGTATGCTTTAACTATATATGCTGTTTTCATTTATCTTGTTTTTAGATTTTAGTATTGAGATGTTAGATATTAGACTGTGCGATTTTAGATTTGAAAGAATAAATCATTTTTTGAATTTCGATACACTTTTCAATTAAAACATCAATTTCAATTATTTTATTGGTTAGATTTAATTCTTTTATTAAAATTAATTGAGTTTGTAATTCATAACAAGATCCATTTGCAATACCTAGAAAATGTTTAAACTCATTAGTAGAATTTCTACCAGCTCCTTCAGCTATATTGGAAGGGATCGGAACAGAGCATCTTTTAATCTGCGAAATAATTCCAAATTTTTCGTCGTTAGGAATTTTTGAAGAAAGTAAATAAACTTCTTTTGTTAGCTGTATTGCTTTCTTCCAAACTATTAAATCTTCAATTTTATGCATACGATAGAAATCTAAATTCTAAAATCTCACTACTCAATTCTTAATTAATTTCTCAACGGTTTCCCTTTGGTTAACATAAACTGAATTCTTTCTAATGTTTTTCTTTCGGTACATAAACTTAAGAATGCTTCACGCTCCAAATCCAATAAATATTGTTCGGATACTAAAGTTGGTTCAGATAAATCGCCACCTGCCATTACGTAAGCTAATTTGTTAGCTATCTTTCGATCGTGTTCAGAGATGTATTTTCCTGCCATCATTCCATCGGTTCCGACTAAAAAGGCTCCTAAAGCCTGTTTACCTAAAACTTCGATATCTTTTCTGCGAACAGGTTGGGTGTAGCCAGCTTCGGCAAGTAGCAAAGCGTGTTTTTTTGCTTCGGCAATTTGTCGGTCTTTATTAACTATAACAATATCTTTAGTTGGTAAAAGTACACCGTTATCAAATCCTTCGTAAGCCGATGTAGCTACTTTTGCCGTACCGACAGTTAAGAAATATTCTTGTAAGATGTTCAATTTCACATCGTTCTTTTTGAATTGATCCGATGCACGTAAAGTCATCTCTTTCGATCCACCACCGCCAGGAATCACTCCTACACCAAATTCAACCAAACCAATATACGTTTCGGCTGCGGCAACGGCTTTGTCTGTGTGCATAACCAATTCACAACCACCGCCTAATGTCATTCCGTGAGGCGCTGCAATTACTGGAATGCCCGAGTAACGTACACGCATCATAGTGTCTTGGAACGATTTAATAGCAAAATTCAATTCGTCGTATTCTTGTTCAACAGCCATCATGAAAATCATTCCTAAATTAGCTCCGACAGAGAAGTTGGCAGCCTGATTTCCAATAACCAATCCGTTGTATTCTTTTTCGGCAAGATCGATGGCTTTGTTGATACCTGAAATAACGCCACCACCAATCGAGTTCATTTTGGAATGAAATTCTAAGTTTACAATTCCATCACCTAAATCAAATAGGGTAGCGTCTGAATTGCCCCAAACTTTTTTCGATTCACGGATATTATCTAAAATGATAAATGCGTCTTGACCCGGAACTTTTTTCTGAGATTTTGATGGAATATCATAATAGTAATTTGCTCCTTCTTTAATAGTGTAGAACGATTTGTTGCCCGATGCTAACATTTCTTCCACCCAAGCAGCTGGTTTTTCACCGGCTTCTTTCATAAATTCCAAAGCTGTTTCTACACCAATGGCATCCCAAATTTGAAATGGACCGTGTTCCCAACCAAAACCAGCTTTCATGGCATCGTCGATTTTGTATAAATCGTCTGTGATTTCTGGAATTCGGTTTGAAACATAAGCAAACAAACCTGCAAACGATTTGCGGTAAAATTCGCCCGCTTTGTCTTTTCCTTTTACCAACACTTTGAAACGATCTACAACCTTATCTATCGTCTTGGTTAATTCTAAAGTTTGAAACGACGCTTTTTGTTGCGAACGATATTCTAATGTATTTAAATCTAATGATAGAATGTCTTTATCGACTTTTTTGTAAAATCCTTGTCTGGTTTTGCTGCCCAACCATTTATTTTCCATCATTTTGGAAATAAAATCGGGCAATTTGAACAATTCGTGTGCTTCGTCGTTTGGTACATTTTCGTACAAACCATTGGCAACGTGAACCAACGTATCTAAACCAACAACATCAACCGTACGAAAGGTTGCCGATTTTGGGCGACCAATAACAGGACCGGTTAATTTATCGACTTCTTCAATGGTCATTCCCATTTCTTTAACCAAATGGAACAAACTCATAATGCCGTAAATACCGATGCGGTTTCCAATAAACGCAGGTGTGTCTTTGGCAACAACCGATGTTTTACCTAAGAATTTTTCTCCGTATTCATTTAAGAAATCTAAAACTTCGGGTTTGGTTTTTGGCCCAGGAATAATTTCGAATAATTTCAAATATCGAACCGGATTAAAGAAGTGCGTTCCACAGAAATGTTTTTGGAAATCTTCGCTTCTTCCTTCGCTCATAAAATGAATCGGAATTCCAGAAGTGTTAGAAGTGATCAAAGTTCCTGGTTTTCTGTATTTTTCAATTTGTTCGTAAACGGCTTTTTTAATATCCAGGCGTTCCACAACCACTTCAATAATCCAATCAACGTCTTTGATTTTAGGTAGATCGTCGGTGGTATTTCCTGTAGAAATTCTGTCGGCAAATTTTTTATCGTAAATAGGCGAGGGGTTCGATTTTAAGGCAGCCGCTAAATTATCATTAACGATACGATTGCGAACTACTTTATTCTCTAAAGTCAATCCCTTTTTTTCTTCGGCTTCGGTTAGCTGGTTTGGAACGATATCCAGTAGCAGTACTTCAACGCCAATGTTTGCAAAATGGCAGGCAATACCCGAACCCATGATTCCGGAACCTATAACCGCCACTTTTTTTATTAATCTGTTCATAGTTCTATGAAGTTTGGTTTGTTAAAATTTCTTTTTTGTTACAATGATGTTCTGTATTTTTTCTGACATTTCAATAAAGTTATCAATCTCTTGTTGCGAAAAGGTTTCTAAAAGTTTATTATTGAAATTAATAACGGTTTCTTTTGATAATCCACGTTTTTCTACACCCAGCGGAGTAAGGTAGATATTTACACCCCGACCGTCTTTAGGGTTTTTCTTTTTAACAATTAACCCTTTTTCTTCCATTGTTTTTAAGGTACGCGTTAAACTTGTGGGTTCCATACCCAAACGTGGAGCCAAAGCAGTAGAAGGTGTTCCTTCTTTATCTATATTTAATAAAGCATAACCAAGCGCCATTGTTGCACCGTATTTTGATGCTTCTTCATTGTACATACGTGCAATTGCCTGCCAGGTTGCTTTTATAACAGAATCTATTGTGTTGCTTTTCATTTGTTTTGCTTTACCTAAACCAAATATAATAAAAAAATAGTATGCATGCATACTATTTTAAATTAATTTTTTTGTTAAAAGAATATTATATGAAATTGTATGATTTAAGAATACATTTTTTCATATAGATTTTTATACTTCTCTAAAATAACTTTACGTTTAAGTTTTAAAGTAGGAGTTAATTCGCCTGTTTCAATAGACCATACATTTGGTGTTAAGGCAAACTTTTTCACTTGTTCCCATTTACCAAACTGTGGGTTGATTAAATCTAATTCTTTTTGAATACGTTCTATTACTAATTCGTTTTTTACTACTTCTTCTAAAGAAAAACCTACGTTAACTTTGTTGCGGTTTGCCCATTCTTTAATAAAATCGAAACTAGGCTGTATTAATGCAGCCGGCATTTTTTGTCCTTCGCCAACTACCATAATCTGCTCTATAAAACGCGATTGTTTCATGGCATTTTCAATCATTTGTGGGGCAACGTATTTACCGCCACTGGTTTTAAACATTTCTTTTTTACGATCGGTAATAAATAAAAAACCGTCGGCATCAATTACACCAATATCTCCTGTGTGGAACCAGCCATTTGCAAAAGCTTCTTTGGTTTTTTCTTCATCTTTATAATATCCTTCGGCAATCGATGGTCCCTGACAAAGAATTTCCCCGTCTTCGGCAATTTTAACGGTAACGTTACTTAAAAGTTTGCCTACCGAACCTATTTTCCAACCGTTATTGCGTTGGTCGTTTACCGAAATTACTGGCGATGTTTCCGTTAAACCGTATCCTTCCATAACCGCAATATCGGCTCCACCAAAAATACGAGCTAATCGAGGGGATAATGGCGCAGAACCCGATACCAGTAATTCTAAATTGCCACCTAATGCTGCTTGCCATTTAGAAAAGATCAGTTTGCGAGCAATTTTCAATTTAAAATCGTAAAAACCTCCGTTTGCACCATAAGGTTTAAAATCTTCTGCCAAACGCAATGCCCAAAAGAACAATGCTTTTTTAATACCTGTAAGTTCTGATCCCTTGGCATAAATTTTATCGAATACTTTTTCTAAAACCCTTGGAACAACGGTCATTACCTGTGGTTTTACTTCTTGTAGGTTATCCGAAATCTTGTCTATAGACTCGGCAAAATAAACCGATACACCCATGTATTGGAATAAATAAAGTATCATTCGTTCAAAAATGTGGCAGCAAGGTAGAAAGCTTAAGGCGGTGTAACTTCCTCTTTCAAAAGGTACTCGTTCCGATGATCCTAAAACGTTGCTTATGATGTTGTGGTGCGTTAGTAATACTCCTTTCGGTGTGCCTGTGGTTCCTGATGTGTAGATAATAGATGCCAGATCGTTTGGTGTAACGCTTGCTTTAGAAGCCTCAAGATCGGCATCGTTCCTTGCTTCTTTACCAGCGGTTACAATCTGTTTCCAATTGGCACAGCCCGGTATTTCATCGAACGAATAAATGCCGCGAAGTTTGGGAATATTGAATTTTATACGATCTAACTTATCTAAAATTACCTTATCGGAAACAAAAACATACACACTTTCTGAATGTTTGATGATGTATTCGTAGTCGTTTTCAGATATGGTAGGATATATAGGTACTGTAACGGCACCAGTTTGTAAAATACCAATATCCATGATATTCCATTCGGTACGGTTTGTAGAGGTTATCAATGCAATTTTATCGCCTTTTTTAACACCCATTGCAAGTAATGCTTTAGTTACATAATTTGCCTGTTCTATATAGTCTTGCGTACTTGTTGACTGCCAAGTGCCATTGTATTTGGTTGTAAAGGCTTTTTGCAAAGGATAATTTTGCAGTTGATAATAAGGAATATCGAATAATCTACCTATTTGAGACATATTTTTTTTAGGGTTTTAATGACTTCATTTGCAAAATATTATTTTTTTATAAAAAATGCAAACTATTTTATGGTTTAATTTTAGTTTATGGGAACTTCTTTTAATTTCTGCATACCTTCTGCGTAAATGGTTGTCGATGGTATTTCTTTGTTTTCATCTGCCGTATTGATCAATTGTCCGTTCTTAAAAAAATAATCGGCATAGCGCAATAATTTGTTGGCATTGTTGGCATCGGTTTCTTCAATAATGCAGGCAGTTAGCTCGTTATTTTTATAGTAAAATACTTTTTGCAGTGTATGTTTGTCAAATACCGTATAAATAATCGAAAAAACCGTGTTATCAGATAATACATAATACGATAGATCGTACGTGGAACCGTTGGCTGCAGTGCCTGATTTGTTTATCGGATCAAACCATTCGTTTTGCGATGTAGTTTGTATATAGTTCTGTATGGCTTTAATATCGGCTTCGCTGTTTTGTGCCATTGCTGATGCTGTAAACATACATACTATTGCTGTAAAAATATTGTTCATTATTGTTTTAGTTTAATACGATCGGCTCTGTTTGCTATTTCCCAAGCAGTAACAAAAATAAGCTGGGTGCGTTTAAGCATATCGTCAAAATTTATTTTATCAACTGTATCTGTAGGTTTATGATAATCTGCATGTTCGCCGCTATAATAAAAAATTACTGGAATGTTGTATTTTGCAAAATTGTAATGATCTGATCGATAATAAATCATTTCTGGATGCTTATCGTCGTTAAACGTATAATCTAAAACCAAATTAGTGTATTTTTTGTTCATAGCTTCAGAAACTTCGTGTAATTCCGTGCTTAATTTATCGCTTCCTACCAAATAAATATAGTCTTTTTTATTTTTATCATAGGTGAAATCACGTCTTCCTATCATATCTACATTTAAATCGGTTACAATGTTTTCTAAAGGAATAATTTTGGAATTCACAAAAAAGCGTGATCCGTGTAAACCGTATTCTTCGCCGGTACAGTGTAAAAAAACGATCGATCGTTTGGGACCGTTGCCATTTTTCTGTGCAATTTTAAACATACGCGCCATTTCTAATAAGGCGGTTGTTCCCGTACCATTGTCGTCGGCACCGTTAAAAATTTCTCCGTTAGCCACACCTACATGGTCGTAATGTGCCGAAATAACAACGTATTCGTCAGGTTTTTCACTTCCTTTAATATAAGCCACTACGTTTTCGCTGTCGTTCAGTTTAGGACTAAACATACGTTTCATAGCTTCAGACGGAACGGTTTGAAAATAATCATCTGTTCCAGGTAACGCTTCAATCTCTAAATTTTTGTAGATGTTTCGCAGGTAATTGGCAGCCATTTTCTGACCCGCTTCGCCTGTTTTTCTGCCTTCCATTTCATCGCCCGCAATTATAGAAAGATGTTTTATTAATTCGTCTTTCGACAAATTTTCCATCATTTCTTTTACGCAGTCTTTTTGTTTCTGGGCTTGAATTGTTCCCGAATTAATTGATGCAAAGGCAACAAACAGCAACATTTTATTTTTAAACTTCATTTATATGAATTTATTTTCCAAGTATTAAAAATACTAATTTTTACAATTGCTATTGTATATTTGTTGAAAATAATAAAAATGAGCAAAGTTGTACTCATAACAGGTGGATCATCGGGAATAGGTAAAACGGTTGGAAACTATTTAAAAACCAAAGGTTATACGGTTTACGGCAGCAGCAGAAATCCCGAAAACGTTGTAGATAGCAGTTTTCCGCTGGTTGCAATTGATGTTCGAAATAATGAATCGATACAAAGCGCAGTTGCCGAAATTATTGCAACAGAAGGCAGAATTGATGTATTGATTAACAACGCCGGAGTAGGAATTACAGGGCCAATTGAGGAAATTCCGTTAGATGAAATACAGAATAATTTTCACACCAACGTTTTTGGCCCCATTGAAATGATGAAAGCGGTATTGCCGTTTATGCGTCAACAAAAATCGGGACTCATCATCAATGTAACATCTATTGCAGGTTATATGGGCTTGCCTTACCGCGGAATTTATTCGGCATCGAAAGGGGCGTTAGAACTGATTACCGAATCGATACGAATGGAAGTGAAACCCTTTAATATCAAGGTTACAAATGTTGCTCCTGGTGATTTTGCGACCGATATTGCTGCTCGACGCTTTCATGCACCCGTTTTAGATCAATCGCCTTATAAAAATATTTATAATCAGCAATTGGCTACGATCAACGAACATGTGAATGATGGTGGAGATCCTATAGAAATGGCAAAAGCAATCGATAAAATTATTCAGACGAAGAATCCAAAAGTTCATTATAAGGTAGGTGCTTTTATGCAGAAATTTTCTATCTTTCTAAAAAAGATTCTGCCAGATACCGTTTATGAAAAAATGTTAATGAATCATTATAAAATTAAATAATTTATTTGCGTCAGATTCATAGATTTTCACTAACTTTTAATTGTTTAAAATCTTTAAAGGATCAATTAATTTTTACAAATAATTAAAACAACAATACAATGAAATTTTTTATAGATACAGCAAACCTTGAACAAATAAAAGAAGCACAAGCTTTAGGAGTTTTAGACGGTGTTACAACCAATCCATCGTTAATGGCAAAAGAAGGCATTACTGGAAAAAACAATATTTTAAAACATTATGTAGATATTTGCGCTCTTGTTGATGGCGATGTAAGTGCTGAAGTTATTGCGACCGATTATGAAGGTATGATTAAAGAAGGTGAGGAATTGGCGGAATTGAACGAACAGATTGTTGTAAAGATTCCAATGACGAAAGACGGAATAAAAGCGTGTAAATATTTTTCTGATAAAGGAATTAAAACGAATGTAACGTTAGTTTTTTCGGCAGGTCAGGCATTATTAGCAGCAAAAGCAGGAGCAACTTATGTATCGCCTTTTATTGGTCGTTTAGATGATATTTCTACCGATGGTTTAAACCTGATAGATGAAATTAGAACCATTTATGACAACTATGCGTTCGAAACGCAGATTTTGGCAGCATCTGTCCGTCATACCATGCACATTGTAAATTGCGCTAAAATTGGTGCCGATGTAATGACAGGACCTTTGAGTTCTATTCTTGGATTATTGAAGCATCCGTTAACCAATTTAGGTTTAGAACAATTTTTGGCAGATTATGCAAAAGGAAACAAATAAGAAATACAAAAGCACTTACTTAAGTGCTTTTTTTATTTTGCTGTATAAATCCAACAACTCATTTGCAGCTGTAAACGGTGATTTTTCGTTATTTTGAACTGCTTTTTCTTCGTTTTGAAGTTGATCGATTATGGTTTGATTTTGATAAAAATTTGCAAGCAACTGCTCGTTAATGGTTTCTTTTAACCAATAAGCATTCTGATTTTTTCGGTTGCTTTCAAAATATCCGTTCTCTTTGGTTAACAGAAAGTATTTTTCTAAAAGTTGCCAAACTTCTTCAATTCCCTTATTGTAAAAGGCACTTGCCAATAAAACTTTTGGCTGCCATTTAGAATCTTTTAAAGGAAATAAATGTAGTGCACGGTTAATATCTAACTTGGCATTTCGAGCGCGTTCTAAATTATCACCATCGGCTTTGTTAATGATAACCGAATCTGCCATTTCCATAATTCCACGCTTAATTCCCTGTAATTCATCACCAGCTCCGGCTAAATTCAATAATAAAAAGAAATCGGTCATGCTGTGAACAGCTGTTTCACTTTGCCCTACGCCAACGGTTTCAATCAAAATGGTATCAAATCCACAGGCTTCACACAAAATAATACTTTCACGGGTTTTTCGGGAAACGCCACCCAAACTTTCACCCGATGCCGACGGACGTATAAAGGCATTAGTATTTTTAACCAGATCTTCCATGCGGGTTTTATCACCCAAAATACTTCCTTTGCTTATAGAACTGCTGGGGTCTACTGCCAAAACAGCTACTTTTTTACCGATTGATGTAAGATACATGCCAAAAGCTTCAATAAACGTACTTTTTCCCACGCCGGGAACACCCGTGATACCAATTCTAGCCGATTTATTTGCATGCGGCAAACACGTCTGAATAATTTTATGAGCTTGTTCCTGATGTTGTGGATTGGTACTTTCAATAATTGTTATGGCTTTACTTAACGACGGAATATCGCCTTTAAGCAATTTTTCAATTAACAATTCAATATTTAGTGCTTTTCTTCGAAAGTTCTGAATGGTTCGAATAGAATTTTGATTCACATGATCGGGCTGTGAAATGCCTTCCATTTCATGTAAAGACTTTTTTTTTGGTAGCTTTTCGTTCGGCATAATGAAGTGTTTCAACAAACTTACAAAATTGTTCTAAAATTTAAGTTCTATTGGTAGTGATTAAGTAAATTTGTTGTTTCAATTTATAAAAAATGTCTACAATAAAAAATACCAACGCGCAAAAACCGGTGTATGCCATACTTATTGCCATTAGCGTTGCCCATTTGTTAAACGATTTGCTGCAGGCAGTTATTCCTGCAATTTACCCCAAATTAGAAGCTAAATACCATTTAAGTTTTGCACAAGTTGGTATGATAACACTTTGTTACCAGTTGGCAGCATCGATCTTTCAGCCGGTTGTTGGAGCTTACACCGATAAAAATCCGAAACCATATTCGCAGATTTTCGGTATGTTATTTACCATGGCAGGTATTGCTTTATTGGCGTATGCACCTAATTACGAAATAATCTTGGTTTCGGTTATTTTGGTAGGTATCGGTTCTTCGGTTTTTCACCCAGAATCTTCCAGAGTAGCATTTATGGCATCAAACGGAAGACGCAGTTTTGCGCAATCGGTTTTTCAAATAGGTGGAAATACTGGAACAGCTTTGGCTCCGTTACTAATTGCTTGGATTGTATTGCCAAACGGACAATTGTATATTTTGTGGTTTGTGGGTTTTGCCATTTTAGCGCAGATTGTTCTGGCATATATTGCAAAATGGTACAGTAATAAATTAAAAATCGCTTCAAGATCCACTAAAAAAGTTATTCAAGTACCCGATTTATCTTCATTTAGAATCAATTCGGCAATTGGGATTTTGTTGGTTTTAATATTTTCAAAATACTTTTACGTAGCAAGTATTACCAGTTATTTTCAGTTTTACACCATGGATAAATTCGGTTTAAACGAAGTACAGGCACAGGTTTATTTGTTTTACTTTTTAATAGCCGTTGCTGTAGGTACATTGTTAGGCGGAATTTTTGGCGATCGTTTCGGACGCAAATACGTTATTTGGTTTTCGGTATTAGGTGCAGCTCCGTTTACATTGGCATTGCCGTATGTAGATATGCATTTAACAGGTATTTTAATCGTAATCATTGGCTTGATTATTTCTTCGGCATTTCCTGCAATATTGGTTTATGCACAAGAACTGCTTCCGAAAAAATTAGGAATGGTTTCGGGCTTGTTCTATGGTTTTGCTTTTGGTATGGGCGGCGTAGGTTCGGCAGTTTTAGGACTTTGGGCCGATGCTACATCTATACAGTACATTTACCATGTTTGTTCGTTTTTACCGTTAATTGGCATTATTGCTTATTTTTTGCCTGATATGAAAAAAATAAAATATAAAGATGCAGAGTAAATTGTTCAAATTAATTTTTTTATTATTTAGTGTAATTCTACACACAAACAATTGTTATTCACAAGTTGATATAACTAAAGATGTTATTGAATTGAAATCTACTCATAATTTTATAAATGACATTCTAAAAGATATAATAGCCGATTTTGAAAGTAAAGAAGATTTCAAAAATTGGAAAATTCGTAAAAAGAAAATGTTAGTCATTTCAATATTAAAAAATGAAGAAAATGATTTCACAATTAAAGTCTTTCCTAAAGTTAGAGAGGTTACTTCTTTTCATCATTTAGAAAATGATTATAAAGGATACATAAATAAGAAAAAATATTTAATTGTTTTTTATGGCGATGTTAATCCATTTTTAAAAAAGAAAAGCAAAAATATTTTGAAATTATTTCCTGTGAAAAAAATTGTTGAACCTTATATTGACAAACATGGAAATGAAATGATTGTAATAAAAAATACAGAAATATATGGAGCAGAATATTTCGTTAAGAATAACAAAATTAAGTTCAATGAAATTCGTTATTTTGGAAGTATTGAATAGCGATTTTAAATTAAATTTTTAGATGATTACAACTGAAATCAAAAATAAATTAGTCGAAGTTGTAGGGGCATCGTTTGTTTTTACCGATGATGAAACCTTGCACGAATACGGAAAAGATCATACCGAAGATTTGGTTTTTCCTCCTTCAATTGTTGTAAAACCGGCATCAACACAAGAAGTCAGTGCTATAATGAAAATTGCTTATGAACACGCAATTCCGGTTGTTCCTATTGGTGCTCGCACAGGTTTAAGCGGCGGAATTATGGCAGTTCATAAAGGAATTGGTTTGTCGTTGGAACGATTGAATCAAATAATACAAATCGACGAACAAAATTTACAAGTTATCACGCAACCAGCAGTAATTACAGAAGTTCTGCAGAATGCCGTTGCCGAAAAAGGATTGTTTTATCCGGTGGATCCAAGCAGTAAAGGCAGTTGTTTTATTGGCGGTAACATTGCAGAAAACAGTGGTGGTGCACGTGCGGTAAAATACGGAGTTACCAAAGATTATGTGTTGAATTTAGAAGTAGTTTTACCAAATGGTGATATTATAAACACGGCTGCAAACACTCTTAAAAATTCAACAGGTTACAACCTAACGCAGTTAATGGTGGGCAGCGAAGGTACATTGGGAATTGTTACCAAAATTGTTTTAAAATTAGTACCGGCTGTTAAGCATAACGTGTTGCTTTGGATTCCTTTTTTTAAGATGGAAGAAGCAGCTGCGGCGGTTTCGGCTATTTTCAGGGCAGGAATTATTCCAAGTGCGTTGGAATTTATGGAACACGATGCAATTAATTGGACAAGTAGGTTTGTCGATGTACCTAGCGTATATCTTAAACCTGAAAACGAAGCGCATTTGCTGGTGGAGGTTGATGGTAATTACCCCGAAATTCTAATGAACGAAGCAGAGAAAATTCTCACAGTTGTGGAACAGTTTCAAATTGATGAAGTGCTTTTTGCAGATACTAACGATCAAAAAAATACCTTGTGGAAACTGCGCAGAAGCATTGCCGAAGCGGTTAAACAGAACACGGTTTACAAAGAAGAAGATACGGTTGTACCTCGTTATGAACTCCCTAAATTATTGAAAGGAATTAAACAAATTGGCGAAAAATACGGTTTTAAAAGTATATGTTACGGACACGCAGGCGATGGAAATTTACACGTAAATATTGTAAAATTAGATATGACCGATGAACTATGGCAAACCCAAGTGCCTAAAGGAGTGAAAGAAATTTTTGAACTGACAAAATCGTTAAATGGAACCATTTCGGGAGAACACGGTATTGGTTTGGTACAAAAAGAATTTATGCCAATTGTTTTCACTGATATCGAACTCAATTTAATGTATCAAATCAAAAAAATATTCGATCCTAAAAACATCATGAATCCCGGAAAAATATTTCCATCAATCTATAAGCATTAGTTATGCACCAACATTTTCTATTGTATAAACCTGCAGGATACATCTCACAGTTTGTTTACGAAAAAAAGCGAAACAAGAAAAAATTGGGTGAATTGTACAATTTTCCCGAAGGAACAATGGCGATTGGTAGGTTAGATGAAAACTCAGAAGGTTTATTGATGCTAACTACCGATGGTAAAATTAGTGAAGAAATTCGCAGTGCACATTACGAAAAGCAATATGTTGTTCAAGTTGATGGTATTATTACCCAAGATGCCATAGATCAACTTAAAAACGGAGTAGAAATAGGAGTGAAAGGTGAACGATTAATCACCAAAGAATGTTTTGCAGCAATTATTGAAAAACCCGATTATGTAGGCGAGGGCTACCGTATTCGTAGCGACCGCCACGGACCTACAAGTTGGCTGACCATTACATTAACACAAGGCAAATTTCGTCAGGTTCGTAAAATGACCGCTGCTGTGGGATTTCCTACGTTACGATTGATTCGTATTCGTATCGGTGAGTGGAAGTTGGAAGGAATGAATGTGGGCGAAGTCGTGGAAATTGAATTATAGCAAAATCTACATCGGCTTAATTTCGTAAATTTGATAATTAAAAATATAAAATGACGCAGTCTGCAAACGAAAATTTTAAATTCCAACGGATTATTGCAATAGTCGGTATTTTGCTGTTTGCAATAAAACTTTATGCCTGGTATAAAACTAATTCTGTTGCCATTTTAACCGATGCTTTAGAAAGTACCATAAATGTAATTGCCGGGTTAATTGGTTTATACAGTCTGTATTTGTCGTCATTACCCAAAGATCATAACCATCCGTATGGGCATGGTAAGGTAGAATTTATCTCGGCATCAATCGAAGGAACTTTAATTAGCATCGCCGGCGTAGTCATTATTTATGAAGCTATTGGCGAACTGCAAAACCCAAAAACAATCGAAAAATTAGATTTAGGTCTGCTTTTGGTTGCAGTAACTGCTGTAATTAATTACGTGTTGGGATTTTATGCTATACAAAAAGGCAAAAAAAACAATTCGTTGGCATTAATTGCAAGCGGAAAACATTTACAAACCGATACTTATTCTACCATTGGAATTATTATAGGGTTGATAGTTCTTTATTTTACCAAAATTTCCTGGATTGATAGCGCTACAGCTTTACTTTTTGCCGGATTTATTATTTATACGGGATATAGGATTTTACGCGAATCTATTTCGGGAATTATGGATGAAACCGATGAAATGCTACTGAAAGAAGTAGTTGAATATTTGAACGATATACGACGTGATAACTGGATTGACTTACATAATTTAAGGATTATTAAATACGGTAGCACCCTGCATTTTGATTGTCACATGACGGTGCCTTGGTACTTTAATATCGAAGAAGGTCATAAAGAAGTTGATGCGTTGGAAGATGCTGTAAAGAATCATTTTGGCGACCGTATTGAACTTTTTGTGCATTTAGATGCCTGTAAAGAATACTCGTGCAAAATTTGTAGTAAAACCGATTGTCCTGTGAGAAAACATCCGCTACAAGAAAAAATAAAATGGACTATTGAAAACGTTTCGTTAAATAAAAAACATAATAGTAATTTATAATTTTATTGCGTCACTTCCAGTAACATAACGTAATGCAGTGTATTAAGAAGTGAATGTTTATGAGTTCTCGACAAGCTCGAACAGACAAAAATCAAAATACCTTTTGACTTGATACAAATATCTGTATATCTATGGAAAATAAAAAAATCAAAGTAGCACAAACTGCTTTCTTTCTTTATCAAATACAATATCATCGGTATCAAAAAAACGGTCAAAAACATCTTCGTTAATTAAGTTGTTAATAGTGTTGTGGTAAAATTTTTCATCTTTCAGCAACATAATTTCATCGCTTAACTGCAATGCTAAATCTAAATCGTGGGTAGAAAACAAAATACACTTGTTGTTAACCGTGCACAATTTTTTAAGCAGTTTAAAAAGTTTTACTTTATGATACAAATCTAAATGGGTAGAAGGTTCGTCTAGAAATATAAACGGAGTATCTTGTACAACCGCACGCGCAATAAAGGTTCGCTGTAACTGTCCGTCACTTAACTGCGATAATTTTCGGTCTTTTAAATCGTTGATTTCACAATCGTTCAAAGTATTAATTATTAAATTTTCGTCAGCTTCGGTTAATTTATCTAACCAGTTGGTATAAGGCTGTCTGCCCAGTTTTACTAACTCAAAAACGGTAAGATCTTTATTCACATTTTCATGTGTAAGCACCACGCTTACCAGTTTGGCAAACTCGGCAATAGAAAAAGTATCAATATTTTTATCATTAATAAAAACAGCACCCGATTTTTTATCCAACAAACCCGAAATTGTTTTTAATAAGGTCGATTTTCCTATTCCGTTGCTACCCAATAACGAAGTAAGTACCCCAGATTTAAGTTCAAAATTTAAATTGCTAAAAAGTACTTTATCCTTATAGCCAATGCTTAAATTTTCGGTTCTAAAAACAGTCATAACTACATTTTTTTCATTACAAAATAAAATCCAACGGTTGTAACTAAAATCATTAAACAGTTAAAAATCCACAGGTTGGTAAAACCGTAACTTTCTGCAATAAAAGTTCCAATTAAAGGTGATGTTACAAACGCTAGCGAGAACGATATTCCGTTTAATCCCATATACGATCCACGGTTGGTGGGTAACGATCTGTTTACCGCTACGGTTGATGCAAACGGCATGATGAGTATTTCAGAAATGGATATTAAAAAGATCGACAGATAGAGCACACTTACCAAATGCGATGGAATCAACACTAAAAAGGCGGCTCCGCAAAACAAACTACCAATAATCATGTTGGTGGTTAAGGTGAATTTTTTCTCGGCAAAGTGTACCAGTGCCATTTCTAAAATAAAAACCACAATTCCGTTGAAAGCCATTAACAAACCCACTTCTTTTTCGTTCATCAACGCAACGTTTTTATAGAATAGGGGTAACGTGTTTAATATCTGAAAAAAACAAAATGCGTAAATAGCTATAAAGCTGCTAAACAATATAAACTTAAGGTCGGTATAAGCAGAGGGGGCTTTTATACGTTTTTCCGTTTTGTCACTTACCACTTTTTCAGGTGTATTTCCTTCTCTGTTTTTAAAATAGATGATAAAAAGCGTTCCCGCCAAAAATGACATTACGGCATTGGTATAAAACAAAAAACTGTACGAAACTGCTGCTAAAAATCCACCGATAGCCGGACCAATAGAGTAGCCTAAATTCAATGCCATTCGGTTTAATGAAAAAGCACGCGTAATATTTTCGGGTTTGGCGTAATAAGAAACCGATGCACTGTTAGCCGGACGAAATAGTTCTTTAATAAAACTCAAGAAAAAAATCGATAAACAAAGTGTTTCAAAACTTTTAAAAAAGGGCAGTATCAAATAAAACGGAATACTTAAAAACAAACTGCTAACTTGTATTTTAAACGACCCCAGTTTGTCGGTAAGCCAGCCGCCAACAAGCGATCCTAAAATAGATCCAACACCAAAAGTACTTAAAACTATACCGGCATTTTTTAAAGAAAAATCTAAAACCGTGGTCATATACACTCCTAAAAAAGGCAGTACCATTGAACCGCTCTGGTTAATAAACATAACCAATGCCAACAACCATGTAGCCTGCGATAAACCTTTATAGGCGCTTATGTAGTTTTCCCAGTAGTTTTTTAAAGTTTTCATTTTGCAAAGGTATTAATATCAATGCAATTTGGTTACAAACAAAACCATTAAGTTTTTATGTGCGGTCTTTTAAAAAAACTATCTTTGTAACTGTAAATTTTATGTATTTATAAATGAAACCTAACACACAACAATTACAAGACTTGGTAACGCAAGTAAGAAGAGATGTTTTACGAATGGTACATGCCGTAAATTCGGGTCACCCAGGTGGATCTCTTGGCTGTGCAGAATATTTTGTTGCATTGTATCAGGCGGTTATGAACAGAAAAGAAGGCTTTGATATGGATGGAAATGATGAAGATATTTTCTTTTTATCAAACGGACATATTTCACCTGTTTTTTACAGTGTTTTAGCACGCAGCGGGTATTTTCCTGTAAGTGAACTAGCTACTTTCAGAAAAATTAATTCGCGTTTGCAAGGGCACCCTACAACTCACAGTCATTTACCGGGCGTTCGTATGGCATCTGGTTCATTAGGTCAGGGTTTGTCGGTTGCTTTGGGAGCTGCACAAGCTAAAAAATTAAACAACGACAGCAATCTGGTTTATGTACTTTTAGGAGATGGTGAATTACAGGAAGGTCAAAACTGGGAAGCGTTAATGTATGCATCAGCTAAAAAAGTAGATAACATTATTGCAACTATTGATTTAAACGGAAAACAGATCGATGGTCCAACCGATGAGGTATTGAACATGGGTAGTTTGCAGGCTAAATTCGAAGCATTTGGCTGGGATGTTGTAAGCATTGAAAAAGGAAACGATATAGAAGCGGTAATTGCGGGCTTAACTGCTGCCAAAGCGAAAACAGGAAATCAAAAACCTGTAATGGTGTTGTTGCATACCGAAATGGGTAATGGGGTTGATTTTATGATGAATACACATGCTTGGCATGGAAAGGCGCCTAACAACGAACAGTTAGAAAACGCTTTGTACCAAAATTTAATGACTCTTGAAGATTATTAATATTCTATAAATTGCTTATGAAAAAGATAGTTTGTTTGGCTGTAAGTTTAATGGCGTTTGCAAGTTTTGCTCAAAACACTAAATCGTTAGAATTTACAAAAAAGCTGAATTACAAAATAGAAATGTTTGGTACAGCAGATAATGAGTATTCCGAAAGCGATTTTGCTAATATAAATTACGATTTTTATTTAGATAAAAACAGTAAGCAAGGCTTGTTGTCTTTTTATTATAACGATACAGCTGCTGGTGGTTATGGTTTCAGTGAGTCAAACTTTTTTATTACAAAAAATTTGATGGTTCCAGTAACCGTAAGTGGAATTTCAAAAGGGATATCTTATACGCCTTACACCGCATTTAAAATTTTAGGTGAAGAACATTCGCTTACAAAATTAGACCGCAAAGGAACAATTGGCGGAACAAACTGTCAGTATTACGCTATTTTAAAGGAAAGTAGCAATAACGAAAGTTACGACTATTGTTTCTGTATCGATGAAAACAATAAAATTAATAACGCGGAAGCTCTTTTTCCAGATTCCAAATTAAAAGGATTGATTTTATCGGTTGAATACAAAGGAGAATCTTCATATAAACTGGTTTATAAATCAAACCAAACAGCTGCTTTAAAACTAGATTTCGACATTGATACAATGTTGGCAGAAGTAGAAGAGTATCAAAAAAACAGTCAGCAAGAATACGATATCGCTACTGATGCGGTTGACACTGTTGATGCTTATAACGATGGTAATTCTATATATAACGATCCGTTATATACTTATAATTACGATAGCGCCAATTTAACTGATTACAACTTGTACAACTATATTTCGCCAATTTATTCGGTAACCACAACTGCTTTGTACAATACGAAAGAATACGGTGGCGAAGGAACTGTAGATCGTAATCAGGTGGCATCGTTTTATAAAAAAGAAGCGAAATCGCTGGTAAAAAACTTAAAATCTGCAAAAATGATCACTGCAGATCAAAAGAAAGAATTAGAACAATTCTTTAAAGAACAAAACGAAAAAATAAAAAGTTATGTTCCTAATCAACCAGAAGCAGCTCAAGAAACAACTGTCGGAGATTGGATTGCAACCGATTTTGACGCTGTCGATACTGTAACCGATTCTGATTATTCATATTACGCGAAATATGAACCTGTGTATAATGATATTTCTGTTGATGAAATTTCGTTAGCGTATGATACTGATGTAGCGTACAATGAACAGATTAAACAATATGCACCAGATTATTGTGATAATTTAAAAAGTAAGATTCCAAATTTCCAGAATGCAAATTTAAGCAAGCATGTACACAATTTAACCGGTCAAATTTGCGATTTGTACCTTTATAATAATGGTGGAAGCGTAGATTATTTTGGTACGATAAACAGCATGCGAAAAAGTTATTTGGAAATTGAAAAATTAAGAAGTTCATTATCACAAAAAGATCAAAAATTACTTTTAGAATTTATAAAGATTTTAGATTAAATGAAAAAATATACAAACTTAGGTAGTAAAGATACACGCTCTGGTTTTGGAGCAGGATTAACAGAATTAGGTCAAAAAAACAAAAACGTTGTAGCGTTGTGTGCCGATTTAATTGGATCATTAAAGATGGACGATTTTAAAAAGAATCATCCCGATCGTTTTTTTCAGGTAGGTATTGCCGAAGCTAATATGATTGGTTTGGCTGCCGGTATGACTATTGGTGGTAAAATTCCGTTTACAGGAACATTTGCCAACTTTTCAACAGGTCGCGTGTACGATCAAATTCGTCAATCGGTTGCTTATTCAGAGAAAAATGTAAAAATTTGTGCATCTCATGCCGGATTAACGTTGGGTGAAGACGGTGCCACACATCAAATTTTAGAAGATATCGGTTTAATGAAAATGTTGCCGGGAATGACAGTAATTAATACTTGCGATTATAACCAAACAAAAGCAGCTACATTAGCAATTGCCGATCATGAGGGTCCGGTTTATCTACGTTTTGGTCGTCCTGTGGTGCCTAATTTTATTCCAGAAGATCTACCGTTTGAAATTGGTAAAGCAGTGGTTTTATCAGAAGGAACCGATGTTACCATTGTAGCAACAGGTCATTTGGTTTGGGAAGCACTACAAGCTGCCGAAGAATTAGAAAAACAAGGAATTTCTGCTGAAGTTATCAACGTGCACACCATAAAACCGTTAGATGAAGAAACCATTTTAAAATCGGTTGGTAAAACAGGTTGTATCGTAACTGCCGAAGAGCATAACTATTTAGGTGGTTTAGGCGAAAGCATTTCGGGTGTATTGGCTTTAAACAAACCGGCTCCGCAAGAATTTGTAGCAGTAAACGACGTTTTCGGAGAATCGGGAACACCTGAAGCCTTAATGGAAAAATACGGTTTAAACGCTAAATCAATCATTGAAAAAGCTAAAAAAGTACAGTCAAGAAAATAATTCTTGCTCGAAGTAAATCGATAAAACAACTCTGTCAAAGTTTTAAACTTTGGCAAAGTTTCTAAAATCAAAAGCAACCAAATTTTATGGTTGCTTTTTTATTTCCACTTCTATTTATAAAATAAGTGGCTTCAACAATTAATAATACATTTTTCCGTTATGTAAATAGGATTTATTTTTAATATATTTGATACTTAAAAAAATAGTTGAAATGCGAAAAGCGAATCATTTTATATATTTATCGTTTTTGTTGGGCGGTTTCTCGGTAAAGGCGCAGCAATCACTCCATTACACCCAAGAAAATAAAGATTTTTACGATGCTGTAAATCTTTACAACGAACAACAATATGCGGTAGCGCAGGTTTTGTTCGATAAAACCAAAATCAAAAATAATAACGACGAAATTCAGGCAGAAAGTGCGTATTACAGTGCAAATTGTGCCATTCGGTTGGGTCAACCTGGTGCTGAGCAAAAGATCAGTCAGTTTATTTACGATTATCCTACAAGCAGCAAACAGGCACAAGCGTATATCGATGTAAGTAATTTCTACTTTTCTCAAGGCGATTATGATCAATCGTTACGATATGCCGAAAAAATCAACGAAGATATTTTAAGTCCTGCCGATAAAGACCGTATCAATTTCCAAAAAGGATATGCTTATTTCAATAAAAAAGATAATAACAAAGCAAAAAACTATCTTGAAAAAGTAGATTTAGACGGAACGTATGGCAATCAGGCAAAATATTATTTAGGATACATTTCTTACGCAAATAACGATTATCAGCAGGCAAACGAATATTTTGCAAATGTAGAATCGGTAGAGAAATACCAAGAGCGCATGGGCTATTACAAAGCCGATATGCAGTTTAAAAGTGGAAATTTCGATAAAGCTGTAGAAGAAGGTTTGGCGCAAATGCCAAAATCTACCGAAGCAGAAAAGTCTGAATTATCAAAAATCATTGGTGAAAGTTATTTCAACCTAAAACAATACGACAAAGCGTTGCCGTATTTATTGGCTTACAAAGGTAAAAACGGCAAATTGAGCAATGTAGATTTTTATCAATTAGGCTATTCGTATTACCAACAAAAAGATTACAACAAAGCTGTTTCTGAATTCAACAAAATTATTGACGGAAAAGATGCGGTTGCTCAGAACGCATATTATCATTTAGGCGAAAGTTATCTAAAATTAGGTCAGAAAACACAAGCGTTGAATGCTTTTAAAAATGCTTCTGAAATGACTTTTTCTCCAAAAATTCAAGAAGATGCTTTTGCCAATTATGCCAAATTAAGTTATGATATTGGTAATCCATATAAAAGTGTTCCTGAAGTAATTACTGATTTCTTGGTGAAATATCCCGAAACACCTTACAAAGCAGAGTTGAATGATTTGTTGATTGATTCATATATATCAACCAAAAATTATCAGGCAGCTTTAGATGTTTTAGAATCAAACAGAACGTCTTTGAACAAAGCAGCGTATCAAAAAGTGACTTTTTATCGTGGTGTTGAATATTTTAACGAGGGTAAATTCAGTTTGGCGAACGGAATGTTCAATAAATCGATTGCTGAACGCCAGGATAACAAATATGTGGCGCGTGCAACTTATTGGCGAGGCGAAAGTGAATATGCCTTGAACCGTTTTAGCGATGCTTACCAAACATTTACAACGTTTAAGCAATTGCCACAGGCTCAAAACACGCCAGAATTTAAAAGTGCCGAATACAATTTGGGTTACGCCGCTTATAAATTGAAAAATTACAGCACCGCCAATACGCATTTTAAAAGCTATTTAAGTGTTGTGAAAGACGATGCTAAGAAAACCGATGCAACGCTTCGTTTGGCAGATGGTTATTTTGTTACCAAACAATATTGGCCGGCTATGGAAATGTATAATTCCATTTTAAACAGCAATTCGGCTTACAAAGATTATGCAGCGTTTCAAAAAGCAGTTGCGTATGGTTTTGTAGATAAAAATCCTACGAAGATTGAAGAATTACAGAAATTTATATCAAACAATAAATCATCAAGTTTGGTAGATGATGCTTACTACGAATTGGGAAGCACCTATGCCAACAACAATCAAACCAGCAAGGCAATTGAAACATTCAATCAGTTATTGACCAATTATCCGAAATCGAATTTGGCATCAAAAGCCATTTTACGTCAAGGTGTGGTTTACATTAATGCGAACGAAGAAGACAAAGCTATTGAACGATTTAAGAAAGTTGTAAACGATTATCCGGGATCTCAAGATGCCATTGAAGCTGTGCAAAATGCCCGAATTGCTTATTTAGATTCAGGCAGATCGACCGAATTTGCAGCTTGGGTAAAAGATTTAGATTTTGTTGATATTTCTACAGCCGAATTGGAAAATGATGTGTTTACTTCGGCAGAAAATCAAATGGCACAGAACAATAACGAAGGTGCATTAAAAAGCTTGAACGATTATATAAAAAGTTATCCTAACGGTTTACATGCAACTAAAGCTTATTTTAACACTGCCGAAATTTACTTTGGAAACAATAAACTTTCCGAAGCAAAATTAAATTACGAAAATGTACTGAAACGCGGAAAATCGGAATATACCGAACAAAGTTTGGTTCGTTTGTCTAATATGTATCTAACCGAAAAAGATAAGGCAAATGCAAAACGTGTTTTAATTCAGTTAGAAGCTGATGCAAGTAACGATACCAACAAATTATTTGCCCAATCTAACTTAATGAAATTGGCTTATGACGACGGTGATACCGCAACTGCTGCAAAATACGCAAGTGTTTTAGCTGCAAATTCAAAAGTTGACAAGCGTATTAAAGCCGATGCTACTGCCATTAGTGCCCAAGTTGCAATTAAAAACAACGATACCGCAAACGCTCGTAAATTATACGAACAATTAAATACAATTGGTACAGGTGAATTAAAGGCCGAAGCATTATATTATGATGCTTATTTTAAAAATGCCGATAAAAAATTCGATGCTTCTAACAAAACGGTAGAAAAATTGGTGAAAGAATACGCCGCCTATAAATATTACAATTCTAAAGGGTTGGTTTTACTGGCTAAAAACTTTTATCAGTTAAAAGACAGTTATCAGGCAACTTACATTTTAGAAAGTGTAATAACCAATGCAACCGAATTTGCAGATGTTGTTACAGAAGCTAAAACAGAGTTGGCAAAAATAAAGTCAGAAGAGGCGAAACGTAATTCATCGGTAAAATAATTTCATATGAAAAAGTACTTATTAAGTATCACTATATTAGCGGCATTGTTGGCAAATAAAGCAAATGCCCAAGACGATAAAAACAAGAAAAATAATACGGTAGGAACAGAGGTTGTTAACGTAACATCAGAATATCAGGCAACTTTGAACGATGCTTTTAAAATTAACGACAACCCGTTGATTGAAGACGAAGACATCAATCAGAAAAAAGACGTAAAATACACTATTTTTTCGGTTCCTGTGGCATCAACATTTGCACCTGCAAAAGGCGAAGCTGCAAAGGTAGATAACGATTCGCTGGCAAATTTTTACAATAATTATGCATTGTTGGGCTACGGAAATTTTAATACTATTCGCGGAGAATTGGGAATTGTAGAAAATATTGGTTCTAACAATATGTATGTTGGCGGTTTCTTAAAACATATTTCTTCGGGTGGCGGAATTGATGATGTAGAGTTAGATGATTCGTTCAGTAAATCGAATTTAGATTTTACGTTGGGTCAGCGTAACGAAAACAGTCAGTGGAATACCCAGTTTGGTGTCATGACATCGAAATACAATTGGTACGGAACTCCGGCTGATTTTTATGTATCGAACTTTAATTTCGATTTGGTTGATCCTTTACAAAAGTATAATGATGTTCACATTGCCGGATCTTATGAAAGCTACATTGGTGCATTTGAAAAAGCCGATGTTTCCTACAAATATTTCTGGGACGAATTCGATAGTAAAGAAAGTCGGTTTGTTTTTGCGCCGAAGTTTAATATCGAACTTCCAAATAATACACTTCATATTAATATAGAAGCCGATTATTTAAACACACAATTTGCAAAGAATGGTATTGATAATGTGATAGATAAGTATAACTATTTAAACTTATCTGTTAATCCAAGTATTAAGTTTTTCGACACCGATTATTCGGTAGAAGTTGGCGCAGGATTAACCTATATATTAGGTAGCGAAAAAGGTGTTGAAAATAATTCGTTGGCTGTTTACCCAATGGTGAAAGCTAATTTTAACTTGGTGCCAAACATTGTTCAGGCTTATTTTGGTGCAGTTGGTGGCGTTAAACAAAATTCGTATGCCGATTTAGCAGAACAAAATCCGTTTGTAGCGCCATCGTTAACGTTAAAACCAACCAAAACAAATTACGATTTCTATGCTGGTTTAAAAGGAAAACTGTATCATAATTTATCGTACAACATACGTGCAAATTATAAGGTTGAAGACGATAAAGCCATGTTTACTATTAATCCGTACGATATTAACTTGCAAAATAAAGAAGGTTATCAATACGGAAATTCGTTTGGTTTAATTTACGATAAAGTAAACACGCTTACATTATTTGGTGAGTTGAATTTTGATTTTTCTGATAAGGCAAAAATTGCACTATCGGGCGAATACAACAATTACAGTGCAGATTATTACCAAAATGTTTTCCACATGCCGCAGGGAAAAATCAACCTAAATGTGTTGTATAATTTTACAAAACAATGGTTTGCCGATGCTAATTTAGGATTTGTTGGTCAGCGTTATGAATTCAGTGGTGTTAACATGTTTCCTATGCCAAACGATCTTAAATTGGGCGATTATTACGATTTAAACCTTACGGTAGGTTTCAGACCAACATCGCAATGGACGGTTTTCTTAAAAGGAATGAATTTGGCTAACGAAAATTATCTGCGTTTTAACCAATACCAGGTTCAAGGCTTACAGGTTTTAGGTGGTGCTATGTATAAATTCGATTTTTAATTGAAAGTGTAAATAAATACAACAAAAAAGCTCTGAAAAGAGCTTTTTTTTACTTTATATGAACAGAAAAGAAATAAAACAATTGGTTTTAACTGTTTTGAATAATCAGATTGCAGCGATACAGAATCAAATTTCGTTATTATCAGAAGATGCACAGAACGATGCCAAAAGTTCTGCTGGTGATAAACACGAAACGGGTTTGGCGATGATGCATTTAGAACAAGAAAAACTCAATGCCAAGTTAGCAGCGCTCTTAGATATGCAGCAAATTGCTTTAAAATTATCCGAAAATAAAACAGTTGAAAAAGTAGTTTTAGGATCGATAGTTAAAACCAATAAAGCAGTTTTTTACATAAGTGTTCCAATTCAACCGGTTAATCACAATAACACACGGGTTTTTTGCGTATCGGTTCACGCACCTTTGGTTCAAAATTTACTGAATAAAGAAATAGGAGCAGAAATAACCTTTAATAATATTTCGCATAAAATTATTGAAATTTATTAGCAAGGTAAGTATGAAACTATTTTGTAAGAACATTAAAATCGTTTAAATTTAGATATTTCGATTAAATTCCGTAAAATTGCTTTTTAAGATTAACCAAAGAAATAAACACAGATTATTGTTCCAAACATCATGATAAAAGAAATATTAAAAAATATAAGACCCCTTAAATATTACGCACAGGGAAAAAAGTTTTATAATGATACATATTATATAGATACACAGAACAAAACAAATTTTGAAATCACTAAAAAAGCTACAAGAACAGAAATAATAAATTTTCTTTTATCTTTAAAAAACACGCCCACAACTTATTTAGAAATAGGAGTGCGAAATCCGGCAGATAACTTTAACTTAATAAAATCACACACCAAGTACAGTGTAGATCCTGGTGTTGAATTTAAAGAAAATCCGGTAGACTTTAAAATGACAAGCGATCTATTTTTTCAAAGAGTAGCAGCAGGCGAAATCTTGTCAAAAGAAATAAAATTCGATGTTGTTTTTATTGACGGTTTACATCTTGCCCAACAAACAGATAAAGACATACAAAATGCTTTTACTTACTTAAAAGAAGATGGTTTTATTGTATTGCACGATTGCAACCCTCCAACAGAATGGCATGCAAGAGAAAATTACGATTATCATAACACACCAGCACATAAATATTGGAACGGAACCACTTGGAAAGCTTTTTTAAAATGGCGCTGTAATGCCTTGGTACAATCTTGTTGTATTGATACAGATTGGGGTGTAGGTATCTTGTCTGCAAAACACCAAATAGGCAACAGTATCACTTCTGTAAATCCATTTTTTGAGTATTATATTTTAGATGAAAACAGAAAAAATGAACTCAATTTAGTTGATTTTGAATTGTTTAAAAGAAAATTGTTAACTGTAATTTAATAGTTTATATAATTTTGTTTTAATTCATAGACATTCTTTAATTTAATTGAAATTTCAACGATATATCAACTTTTATACATTTTAAGTGTTCATAACTACAAAAAGAATAAACGCTTTTATATATAAAAAATTCGCTAAAATTTCGTATATTTGTAGTTTAGTATTATTTAGTACACCAATTTATTATGAGTGAAGAAATAAAGAAAAATTCGTATTCTGCCGATAGTATTCAGGCATTAGAAGGAATGGAGCACGTACGTATGCGTCCGTCAATGTATATTGGCGATGTAGGCGTTCGCGGTTTACACCATTTAGTTTACGAAGTTGTTGATAACTCGATCGATGAAGCTTTGGCAGGTCATTGTGATGCTATTCAGGTTATCATCAATCAAGATAATTCAGTTACAGTTCAAGATAATGGTCGTGGTATCCCTGTAGACATGCACAAAAAAGAAGGTGTGTCTGCTTTAGAGGTTGTTATGACGAAAATTGGTGCAGGTGGTAAATTTGATAAAGATTCTTATAAAGTTTCTGGTGGATTACACGGGGTAGGTGTATCGTGTGTAAATGCCTTATCAGATCATTTACGTGCCGAAGTTCACCGCGATGGCAAAATCTGGGAGCAAGAATACGAACGCGGTAAAGCTGTTTATCCTGCTCGTCCAATTGGTGAAACCAATATTACAGGTACAAAAGTTACTTTTAAACCAGACGGATCAATCTTTACCCAAACATTAGAATATTCGTATGATACATTGGCTGCTCGTTTACGTGAATTGTCGTTTTTAAATAAAGGACTTACCATTTCACTAACCGATTTACGCAATGTAAATGAAAAAGGCGAAGCACACAACGAAACCTTTCATTCTAAAGAAGGTTTAAAAGAATATGTTCGCTTTTTAGACGGTAACCGTACACCCATTATTGGTCATGTAATCAATATGGAAAATGAAAAAGGCGAAGTTCCTGTAGAAGTTGCCTTGATTTATAACGATAGTTATTCAGAAAATATCTATTCGTACGTTAACAATATCAATACGCACGAAGGGGGTACACATTTGCAAGGTTTTCGTATGGGTTTAACCCGTACGCTTAAAAAATATGCCGACGCTTCTGGATTGTTAGATAAATTAAAGTTTGAAATTGCAGGTGACGATTTCCGTGAAGGACTAACAGCTATTATTTCTGTTAAAGTAATGGAACCGCAGTTCGAAGGTCAAACAAAAACAAAATTAGGAAACCGTGAGGTTGTTTCTCCCGTATCGCAAGCAGTTGCCGATATGTTAGAAGCTTATTTAGAAGAAAACCCACAAGATGCCAAAATCATCATTCAAAAAGTAATTTTAGCAGCACAAGCACGTCACGCAGCTAAAAAAGCACGCGAAATGGTGCAACGTAAAACAGTGATGAGCGGTGGTGGTTTACCAGGTAAATTATCAGACTGTTCAGAGCAAGATCCAGAAAAATGCGAGATTTTCTTTGTCGAGGGAGATTCGGCGGGCGGAACTGCAAAACAAGGTCGCGATCGAAACTTTCAGGCAATTATGCCGTTACGTGGTAAAATCTTGAATGTTGAAAAAGCAATGGGCCATAAAGTATTTGAAAATGAAGAAATTCGTAATATTTTCACTGCTTTAGGTGTAACCATTGGTACCGAGGAAGATAGTAAAGCCTTGAACTTATCTAAATTGCGTTACCATAAAGTAGTAATTATGTGTGATGCCGATGTTGATGGTAGCCACATTGCTACGTTGATTTTAACATTCTTATTCCGTTACATGCGCGAGTTAATCGAAAAAGGATACGTTTATATTGCAACTCCGCCATTATATATGGTTAAAAAAGGAACCAAAAAACAATATGCTTGGAACGATGAAGAGCGTATTGCATTAATGGAACAGATGGGGCAAGGTTCATCGGTACAGCGATACAAAGGTTTAGGAGAGATGAATGCAGAGCAGTTGTGGGAAACTACAATGAATCCTGAATTTAGAACCCTTCGCCAAATAACGCTTGACAATTTAGCTGAAGCAGACCGTGTTTTTTCTATGTTAATGGGCGATGAAGTACCACCACGTAGAGAATTTATCGAAAAAAATGCCGTTTACGCAAAAATCGATGCTTAATACAATATAAAAAGCCAGCACATAAGCTGGTTTTTTGTTTACAACAAATGTTAATAAAAACAAAAAAGGTGTTTAAATAAACACCTTTTTTTATTGTTAAATCTTTTGTGAAGTTATATATTTGTCCGTTTTATATAATTTTTTCGTTTTTTCTACTAAAAAATTCATAGAACAAAATCATTTAAAAACTATTAATTCTTTAAAAATGCAGAATAAAGGACTCGTTAAGTTTATTGCGATTGTTTTTGCGTTGGTAAGTATTTACCAATTATCCTTTACGTTTGTTACAAATCATTACGAGAGTAAGGCAAAAGAATTTGCCAATGGTGACTTAACCAAAGAAGCTCGTTATTTAGATTCTATTGCAAACGAAAAGGTTTATTTAGGTCAAACTTTTGCTGAAGTGCGTTCAAAACAAATTCAGAAAGGTTTAGATTTAGAAGGAGGTATCAATGTGATGCTTCAAATCTCTGTGAAAGACATCTTGAAAGGATTGTCTAACGACTCAAAAAATGCTGTTTTCAATCAAGCTTTGGCTGAAGCGGAAAAAAACCGTGATGGAAATCAAACATTTTTAGAATCGTTTTACGAATCGTTCGAGAAAATTTCGGCAGGCAAAGTAAAATTAGGTTCAGCCGAAATTTTTGCCAACAGAAATTTACAGGAGATCAACACTTCTATGACCGATGCGCAGGTAAAATCAATTTTAAACAGAAAGGTAAAAGAATCAATTGAAAGTGCCTACAAAGTAATTGGCGAACGTATTGACCAATTCGGAGTAGTTTCACCAACAATTCAAATGGTAGGTGAATCGGGCAGAATATTGGTTGAATTACCAGGTGCGAAAGATATCGATCGTATTAAAAACTTATTACAGAGTACTGCTCAATTAGAATTTTGGGAAACCTATAAAGGTGACGAAGTTGGTCAGTTTTTAATGGCTGCAAATAATGTTTTAAAAGATAGAGCTGTTAAGCCAGCGACTGTTGTAAACGATACTACTGTTAAAACAGAACCTGCAAACGATGTAGATAAATTATTAACAGGCGTTTCTAAAGATACCACAGCGGCTAAAACAGAAGATTTAGGTCCAATTATTTCTTTAATTCAGGCTCCAGGTTACCAAGGGTCGCCAGTAATTGCGTTCTTTGCAACTAAAGATACAGCGCAAATCAACAGTTATTTAAAAGATTCGCACGTAAGAAGTTTGTTAAGTGGCGAATTACGTTATGTGAAATTTGCTTGGGGTAAACCTAAAAAGAATTCAAATATTGTTGAATTATACGCACTAAAAGGCAATGCACAAAATGTTCCGCCTTTATCAGGATCGGTTGTTACCGAAGCTCGTGACGATTACGATCAGGTTACAGGAAAACCAGTTGTTTCAATGCAAATGGATGCAAACGGTGCAAAAGCATGGGAAGCATTAACAGGTAAAGCATACAGTCAGCAATCAAACATTGCTATTGTATTAGACAACGTAGTGTATTCGGCTCCGGGTGTAACAACAGGACCAATTGCAGGTGGTAGTTCAAGTATTTCGGGTGATTTCACTGTTCAAGAAACAAAAGATTTAGCAAATATTTTAAAAGCAGGTAAATTACCAGCTTCTGCAGCTATTGTTTCTTCAGAAATTGTTGGTCCATCATTGGGTCAGGCTGCTATCGATGCAGGTATTATGTCATCATTGGTAGGTTTGGTAATCATTGCAGGATGGATGGTGTTTTTCTACGGAAAAGCAGGTTGGTTCGCAAACATTGCATTGGCAGTCAACTTATTGTTTTTATTTGCTGTGTTTACCGCATTCGGCTTTGTATTAACATTACCAGGTATTGCAGGTATCGTATTAACAATTGGTACGGCAGTAGATACCAATATTCTTATTTACGAACGGGCAAAAGAATCATTACGAGAAGGACATTCGCCTAAAGAAGCTATTAAACACTCGTTCTCTTGGAGTGGTGCTATGTCTGCTATTGTTGATGCCAACGTAACAACGGCTTTAACAGGAATTGTATTGGTTATTTTTGGTTCGGGACCTATTAAAGGTTTTGCTGTTACCTTATTAATTGGTATTGTAACATCGTTATTTACAGCAATCGTTATTACCAGAATTTTGGTTGATTGGGCTGCTGCTAAAGATTCTAAACTAGCTTTTAGTACAAAAATAACTCGTAACTGGTTTACAAATATGACTTTCGATTTCTTAGGGAAAAAGAAAATTGCGTATATTTTTACTAGTTTGGTTATGATTGGATGTATCGCAACATTGTCTATTAACGGATTAAATTATGGTACAGATTTCACCGGTGGTAGATCATTCCAGATTCAGTTTGATAACGAAGTAGACGCTTCAGCGGTATCTAATAAACTATCTAATGAGTTTGATAGTAATGTAGAAGCGAAAGTTTTTGGTAAGGAAACTAAATTAAAAATTACTACAAAATATAGAGTAGAAGAAGAAGGTACAAAAGTTGACCAAGAAGTTAACAAAGTAATGTACGAAAACTTAAAACCTTTCTTTAAATCTCCGTTAACTTATGAGCAGTTTACAAAACCAAGCGAAAATGGTTTGGGTATTGTGCAAGCTTCTAAAGTTGGTCCAACTGTAGCAAAAGATGTTAAAACTGATGCTTACTGGGCAGTTGGTGGTGCTTTATTAATTGTATTTGTATACCTGGCACTTTCATTCCGCAAATGGCAGTATTCATTAGGTGCTGTTGCAGCAGTAGCGCACGATGCGTTGTTTGTATTAGGGGTTTATTCGTTCTTCTACAAATTTGCACCGTTTAATATGGAGGTCGATCAATCATTAGTAGCGGCATTGCTTACCGTAATTGGTTACTCTTTAAATGATACCGTAATTGTATTCGACCGTATACGCGAGTACATTAAAGGTAATACCGAAGGTTCGTTTGAAGAAGTGGTAAACAAATCTATTAACACAACCTTATCAAGAACATTTAATACATCGGCAACAGTAATCGTTGTATTATTAATCATGTTTATTTTTGGTGGTGAATCAATCCGCGGATTTGTATTTG